>JAYELQ010000346.1:0-4248 GCA_034717655.1 Campylobacterota bacterium | reverse complement strand
AATTCGGTCACTACAATAAGATTTTAAAACAAGAATGGCTTAACAAAGGGATTGTTTTGAAGAAATCCACTTCTATATAGCTTAAATTAAGTTAGATGTTAGTTTGGATGGCAAAGATGGGTTAATAAAATAAATATTGTCTTAGATGAAAATATTGACCATAAAATTACTTTTTTAGTTTCTAAAGATTTAGATAAAAACACTTATTTTGAAGTTCTAAAAACATTATTAGAAAATAAAAATATGTATTTAGATAAACATAATAATTTCTATATGGTTAAAAAGAAAATTATATCATATAATCATACTAAAGATTCTAATAGTTCTTTTATTACTAAAGAGCTAAAAAGATTAAATAATAAAATAGATTCATTTGATTCTAATTTATCAAATAAAACAAAACAAAATTTATATAATTCAATAAAATTAAATTATATAGATTTTAAAGATATAGAGAATTTTTTAAAAGTTTATGAAGATACTATTAAGTACCAGTTTGTAACATCATCTAAAATATTACTTATTAGATCTACAAAAGAAGATTTTAATTCAATAAAACAATTTATAAAACTTATTGATATTTTACCATCTCAATTAAAATTAAAAGTTACTATTGTAGATACTAACTTAGATAAATTAAAAGAGTTCGGTTTTAATCATCAGTTAGATATATCTAATGATAATGATACAAACTTTTTTTTTAATTTAGTTGCTTATCCTTTTACAGTTTCAAACGATGTTCCAGGTATAAAAAAAGATAAATTTTATACTTTTCTAAAGATGATTAATAATAATGGTAATTCAAAGCTTGTAAGCTCTCCAGTATTAACTTTATCAGATAATAAATTAGTAGATTTTGAAGTAGGTACAACAATACCATATACATTAGGAAACACAATTATTAATGATGATACATCTAAAACAACTACTTCAATAAATTATAAAGATGTAGGTTTAAAACTATCTGCTACACCTAGAATATATAATGATAAGTTAGTTTATATTGATTTAGATTTAGAAGTGTCAAATATTATATCTAATATTGATAATATCCCTATAGTATCAAAGAAACATATAAAACAAAGTTTTTATCTTGATACTAATAAGATATTTGTTTTAACTGGTATAAATCAAACTGAATCTATACAAGATTTATCAGGTATTCCATATTTAATGGATATTCCATTCTTAGGTTGGCTTTTTAAATATGAAAGTAATAATGATATTAATTCTAATCTATCAATATTTTTTGAGATATTAAACGAAGACAAAGTAAAAGATATATTTAAAGTTGATAATTCAATTAAAACAATTATTGATTTAAATAGTTCTAATTTAGATGATAGTTCACATTATAATAATCTTCACGAACAAAGGGTTAATGAAATTTTGGGTATTGAATAAGAGTAGCCTTTGGCGGTAAACAGATTATAATAAATATGAGCTTTAGCTCATATTTATTATATCCTTGATTACTTTTAAAAAAGTTATCGTAAAAATAAAAAAAGGAGTTTGAAATGTATGGGATTTCAAAAAATGACAAAACGGCAATTGATAAAAAGATTGAATTTCAAAAAGAATATTATAAAAGATTTATGAGTGAATATAGTTATAATGAAGATTCTGATCCTTTAGATTCTGTATATAGTGCTAATTTAAATCCAAAAAAATATTTTGCAGAAATTAATAACCGAGTAAATACTATGGTTAAGAATGCTAAAGATAATGGTTTAAAACCTGTCTTTTTAACTATTACAGCACCTTCTAAATATCATATTAAAAGCTCCAAACATTGGTGTCCTTATTCAAAAATGGCTATGGCTAATTATGGTGATGGATTAGAGATATTAGATCATAATAAAACTGCCAAAGCTTTAACTCAAATCTTTAATAAGTTTACTAGATTGAATATATTTACTAAAATGAAAAAAGATGGTTATAAAACTACTTATTTTAGAGTTTATGAGCCACATAAAAGTGGAGTTCCACACTTACATTGTTTATTTTTTCTTCCTGTTGATTATATTTTACCTATTAAAAAGAAATTTTACAGTTATTTTACAGATTCTACTAAATGGAATTCTAATATAAAATCTATTGATTACAAATATACCTGGTATTCTGAAAAGGGTGGTGCAGTTGGTTATATTATGAAGTATATATTAAAAACATTTGATAATTCTAATAGTGAATCAGTTCAAGATGCTGTTTACTGGTATATTAAACATAGAATAAGAAGATTTTTAAGCTCTCGTACACTTGCACCACTTAGTATATATCGTAAAATTAGATATTACTTTAAAAATTTGTATGAAAATGATTTTTATTCTATTACCAAAATGATTAATAATAGACAGATACAGTTATCAGATGATAAATATTATATATGGTTTCATTATGAAGATGAATATGGTGTTCAAAGTGATATAATTTGGGCAAAATCAACAGAATTACAATTAAATGCACAAAAAACTAATGGTAGGATTCATCTTAAATATGTAAAAAATGAAAAGAAAGAATATAAAAAACAAGATTTTACAAATTTTTCTAATTATATACCTAATCGTTCTAATAGTTGGGATTCTCTTCCAATCGTTCCTTCTAAAATGAAAGATTTTGAATTATCTTCATATTTTTATAAATTACAAAGATGTGATATAGATGATTTAAATTTTCAACATTTTAATTTAACTAGAAATGAAATGATTAAAAGAGATTTATTACCTTATGCAGTTCTACACTCTCTTAATGATGTAGAATTAGAGTTTTAATTATAAGTTTATATATGTATTATTTAAATAAAGGTTATTAAATGTTATTATTTGAGAAATTAGATGAGTTAGAAAAAAGATTAGAAAAGCTTGAGAGTTCTATCCCTGAATGGACACCACTTTCAAAATTTTTTGCAAGTCAATATGGTTATACTTTAGATGGTTTTAGAAATTATTGTTTATTAAATATAGATCCGAAACATTTTAAAAAATTTGGTAATCAATATCATATACATAAAATTGCATTCGTACAATTAAAAATAAAATAAAGGTTTTATAAAATGGTTAAAGTATATATACGAGGTCAAAAAGTTTGGTTATATAGTTCTGTTAATGGTATAGGATATCGCTATAGTTCTGGTTATACAAAAGACAAAATAAAGTATGTTGAAAAACAAAAAGATATCTTATTTAATGAGATACATAATAAAAAAATTAATAATATAAAATTATCATTTAAAGATTATGGTAGATATGTTTTAGAAATTACTTCATCAAATCGTAGTGAGTTTTCACAAAAAGAGTATTTACAAAAGTTTAATAAATTATGTACATATTTTAATTGTGATATTATTGATATTAAAACATCAACTTTAATGTCTTGGCAAAATTCTTTAAATCTTGCTCCTAAAACTATTATTGGTTATAGATCTATAATTAATATTATTTTAGAAACTGCATTAGCAGATGATATAATTTATAAGAATCCTTTGAAATATGTTTCTGCTCCAAAGATAAAAAGAGTTTTACCTGATGTTTATAGATTAGATGAAGTTAATATTTTACTTTCAAATACGAAAGGTCAATTTAAACTTCTTTTAGAGTTTGCTTTTTTTAGTGGTATGAGACCATCTGAAATTATAGCCTTAAAATGGGAATATATTGATTTTGAGAATAATTCTATAAAAGTATTTGAAAGAATAAGAGATGGTAATATAGGATTACCTAAAGGTGATAAAGTAAGAATAATAGATTTATTACCTAGAGCAAAGAAAGCTTTAGAAAATCAATTAAATTTAACTTCTATTAATGAATATGTTTTTATTACTCAATATAACGAACCATATAAAAACTCTCATGTTTTAGATACACTATTTAAAAATCTTTGTAATAAATCAAATTTAAGAATAGGTAGGTTCTATGACACTAAAAAGTTTTTTTGTACATTTTGTGAAGAGAATATTAATAATGAAACTTGGTTAACTCAACAAGTAGGTCATGAAGATATACAAGTTACCAGAAATCATTATATAGGTAAAGTAAAAATAGACTTTTCAAATATTAAAAATATATCTTAATTTTTATGATTTTTTGTACAAATTTTGTACAGTTAATTTTTACTATCTTTTAAAGTTAGTGTTTAAGGGGTTTTGGTGGCGGACGAAGAGAGATTCGAACTCTCGGTACCGTTACCAGTACGCATCCTTAGCAGGGATGTGGTTTCAGCCAACTCACCCATTCGTCCTTTTGTTGTGTC
>JAYELQ010000345.1:0-4259 GCA_034717655.1 Campylobacterota bacterium | reverse complement strand
AAATACTGTACTTTTTTCTGGTGTCGATGAGCCACCTCCACCACCACAACCAATTAATAATATTGTTACTATTGGTACTAATAGTAATTTTTTCATTATATCTCCAAAATATTAAATTTAAATAGTGGCACTAATATGTAGACACAATACCCAGCTAACCTGAGAATGTGTAGGATATAGAAGAGGGTGAGCCGTAGGGCGTGGCACCTTTTATATTCACAGATTTGTCTGGTTCTGCGACTAGTTATCACGTAGCCGTTAGGCAAGTGGTATCTAGTCAAAGAATCAGTTTCAGGTTAGCTGGGTATTACCACATCGCCAACGGCGATGTGATAACGTTTGTCGTGAGCGATAATTTTTCCGCAGGGGAAATTATTCGTCTCCTCGTTTTTGTTAGCATTCTTCCTTCAAGTCTTTAATAAAAGTAAGCATTTGCTCTATTCTGTCTTTATTAGCAACTTTAAAAGTAAAAACATTTAAATATGAGTTTATTAAATTATATTTAGATACCAAAGAATTCTTCAAAACTTCATCTATACTATTACTAAATTCTAACTTCCAACCATCATTAATTGAATACAGTTCTTTTATTTTAGCATGTATTTTTAACATACTATACCCATCCCACTTATAAACGCTGTATGATATATTACTTTTAATTGCTATTGTTCTAACAAATGGATTAAGATGATAGGCATTCAAATTAGTACCACCCATCTTTTCTAAACTATAGTCGTCATACCAAGCAAAAGTATTATTATCTTTAGAAAGCTGGTCTTCGGTATTCAAAATCTCATCATACTTTACAAAATAATATTTCCAATCTTTTTTATTACAAGTGGATAAAAAGCTATTTTTCATCCTATTTAAATCTGCATTATTTTTTTCATAGTCATCTAGAAACTTCTTAAAGTAATCTTTTTTATCACTTGTTAAAATAATTTCCCAATAACCAGTTTTTCCAAAATAGTATTTGCTATGTCCTCCTGCCCATCCTCTCCATATTCTATGGTCTCCACTTGTTAACATAGCCTGAATAATACTTGTATCACTATTATTAGTATAAATATCAATTACCGAGTTAACATAGAGTTCGAATTTCATATAGTCATTAATTAAAAAATTGTCAATATCACCTTTTAAATATTTAAAATCTTCAAGTTTGAATATTAAGCTTTTAAAAGAACTGTTTTCATTTATTAATTTTGCTTTTGTTTTTTCTTGATTTAAAGATAACTTAGAAATAGAAGTTCCTGTTATGTCCAAGTTATTAATTAACAGTTCAGAATATATATCTTTATCAACAAGAGAAGAAAATAAATTTATTAATTTATGTAGATTTTCATATCTTAAGCTTTGAGTATAGTAGAATTGACTTTGTTTTAAACCTCTTATTCTGCCTAATAAATTTCTTAGTACTCTAATCAAATTAATCAAATAATCATTTAAATTCTTATTTTTTTCAAAATAATCAATTATTATGAAGAGAATTATTTTTTGTTCTAAACTAATGGGACTCTTAGTGATTATTTTATTTGTTAAATTTATATCTTTATCAAATAGAGTCACAAGGTTTTCTGTATATTCATATGTAGAAAATATAGAATCAAAACTATCAAATACAATTGGTAAATTATCTATTGAATGAAAAAGAAATTCAATATTCTCTTTAGTTGCATAAATCTCATTCAATTTAGTTTTAACATCTGCCTTTGATAGCTCTTTTACTACTTTATTTGATTTTATATATAACATTTCGGATATAAAATAAAAATAATTCATAAATGCTTCATCAATAAGAAAAAATTTATCTTTAAAGTTCCAAAAAATATCTATCCACTCTTTATCAATTTTTCTAGAAAACTCATTTTTTAAGGTAATGTCAACTATTTCTAAATGTTGTTCAAAATTAGCTTTAAAGTTTTCAAACGGAGTTAAAGGCTTTCCTCTTGCATTCATTTTAATATATAAATCATCGTCAAGCCCAAATTTTTCTAATTCAAAAAATTCAAATGTTATTTTATTTAATTTTTCAAAATAATTTTTATTACTAAACTCTTGATGAATACTATCTATCATTGTAAATATTGACTTGATTGTAGGATCATTATCCCAATATGGTAAAAACCAATGACTGTTCTTTATCTGCTTACTTAAAGTGTCCTCTGTGAAGTTTATATTATGCTGGACTAACTTATTGCAAAACTCTCTTGAACTTGCTCTAGTTTCATATGTAAATTTTAATAAAAAATCAACATTTTTTTCTTCTTTTTTTCCAAAATAAAAATATAATAGGTAAAGTGTAGTCAATCTTTGCTGTCCATCAAGTGGAATAAAATAATTACCATTTTTGATACTTCCATAAATAAAATCCAAATGTAAGACTTCATTTTCATTCAACTTAGATGATATTACTTTTAAAAATGTGTTTCTAATTTCAATTACGTCAGTATCCTGCCTACCTTGGGCATAATCTCTTTGTATTATAGGAATTTGAATATAATATTTTTCTATTAAGTCTTTAAAATTATTCATCATCAATCTCCACAAATTTTTGTAATACTAACTTCATCTCTTTTAAGTAGCTTTCTCTATCTTCTTTACTCCAAAAATAAATATTTTTTATATCATTACTATAATATTTAAGAAAAACATTTTTTGTGCAAATCGGAATAAATTCCCCTTGAGTATCCTTTTGTTTTAATATTTGTCGTTTAATAGGAAAAACACTATTGCTCAATGAGCTATTAACACCAACAGTTAATAGTGCTAAGTTATCTATTGTGTCAACTTCAGCTTCACCAAAAATATTAATAACTTGATTTTGCACCTCCTGAAACTCTTCCGCTTCTATTTTTTCTTTACTTAGTAGTAATTTTATATTTTGTATAACTTCTTCGTTGTTAACTTCTTCAATGATTTCTAATTGTTTCTTAGATTCTACAAGCCAAGTATTTCTAGCTTCGCTGCTTTGTAAACCTTTATCTTGTTGAGCATGAATATGTTCTAAACTCCACTTTTCATTGTTGAACTTATCAAAAGAGAACCTAATATAGCTATCTTTGTTGTTTAAGATTGTAGCTATATTAAATAACAATAATATTTTTTGAATATGGTTACTATCTTGACCATATTCAAGCTGATCAATATTTTCTAAGTTTATTGAATTGATAATACTTATATAAAGTGTTTTCTCGAACTCTGTTTTTGTTTTAGTTCTAAAATCTTTATAAATATCTTCTATGCTCTTTATATTGGTAGATATTAAAAAACCTATCAAATGGTATAACTTTCTATTTTCAAACCAATATTTAAAACTTAAGAATATTTTTTTGATATTATCATCATTTGTTGACCAAATATCAACAATATTTTTTTGTTTTGTAAAATATCTATAGGTAGCGTATTTGTCACTAGAATTTTCATTAGCCAATAATTCAAAAATCATTTCTATTCGAGTTGGATAGTCTTTATCTTTTGATATAAATGACCAAAGTTCGTCATTCTGTAAAGTATATTCAATTTCATCCCATTCTTTTGATATTTCAATTTGCTTTATATGTTTTTCTTCATTAATGAAGTTTTTACTATTTAAAAATAATGCTTTTATTAACTCAGCATTTGTTAAAGGTATCTTCCCACTATTTATTCTCGTAAAAACTTCTATTTCATCTTCAGAATCAAGAATTTCATACCATATAACTCGAACATTATTAGCTATGTCTTTTCCATCTTTTAGATTGATTTTAATTAGAGTATTAAAGAAATCTATTTCTCTTTCTGGATATTCTTCAAACCACTTTTTAATGTATAAAAAAGCTTGACTCATGTAATAATAATCAACATTATCTTCATTAATGGATTCTATATTCTGAATTTTTTCCAAGTAGTTTTTGCTATCCGTTCTTGTTTCGTACTCAATTTTAAATTTATCATATTTGTAGCGTTGCATGTAAAATTCTAAATAAGATAAAATAAGATAAATTGTTGTTATTCGTTGCTGTCCATCAATTAATCTATATCTACTATTTTCTTTTTTTACAATTATTGGCTGAAGGCAATAAAACTCACCTTCTTCTTTATTTGAAATGTTAAAAAACTCCCAAATATCTTCAAGTAAGTCATTGACTTGATTTTCATTCCATCTATAACCCCTTTGAAAAGATGGTATAAAAAATTCTAGTTTTAATAATTGATTTATTGATGTAATATTATTTTGCATTCTGTACCTCAATATATATTTTTGCTTTGTATGCTAA
>JAYELQ010000344.1:0-18994 GCA_034717655.1 Campylobacterota bacterium | reverse complement strand
AAGTGCTATAAAACAACTAAATAACTAGCTTTATACGGTATAAATTATAAAAGTTTTTTGATGTTTTTATTGATTTATTTTGAGATTAGATTAAGTTGGTTTTTGTGGGTGCTGAATGGTTACGTTTATTTTTTTCATTTCTTAAAAGCCTTAATATATATTTGTTATACTTAGTTTAAAAAAGAAAACAGAACCCTTCTATCTTCTTTTTTATTTTTATCTTATTTCAATGTAGAATAGTAAGCCTCCAGCTCTTTATACATAGCATCAAAAGAGATATTATCAATTTTTTCTAAAATATTTTTCATCACTACATTATCTTCTTGACCATTCCATATTTTTATATAAGTACCCTCTTTATATCCATTATCTTGTCTAAATTTATTCAAGCAATTTTTACCAATATATATTTTTTGTAGCCAAGTGAAGCTAAGTCCAGCAGATTTACAACATCTAAAGAATTGATCCACAAATCTCTCTATACCACTAAATGCAGGCATATTACCTGTTTCTATAGCAAAAGATATATAAGATAATTTTTCAGCCTCTTTTACAATAGATTTACTATCTATATCTTTTAATAATACAGGTTCATATATACAGTGAGTATTTACTAAAGAAACAGCTTTTGGAACATTTGTTTCTTGTAGTATATAACTCATAAGGAAGTGCCAAACATCCACTAGTTCAATATGTATATTATCAAGGTCTATTTTATCATTTATATTTTTCCAATGTTTCCAAGGGGTAGAATCAATAAGTTCAGATACCTCCATATGGATACATCGTATCCAATTAATCTCTTTATCAAATTTATTAACACCTAGTTCCCAATTTAAACCATTTGTTTCATCATTTAATTGTTTTTGTAATTGTAGCATCTCCTCTAGTCTATGTGGAAAACTAGAAGATTCATCTAGTAACTCAGCTAAAGGTAAACACTCCTCTACTAAGAAATCTAGTGAATTTGATGCTTCCGTAACTGGCTTTACATTTTGTTCTCCTTGAAGTAGATGAACTATTAAAACTATACTATAAGGTACATCATCTTTCTCTTCCCACTCTAAAATAGTAGATGGTGAAACATCTATATATTTTGCAAAACTATCTATTGTATCAAAACCTAAGTTTTTAGTACTCTCTTTTAATTCTTCATATAACAATCTATATCTCCTAGCTTTCTATAGTTTCTGGTAATTTTTCTTTCATTAGTTCTACTAAATCATCATCTAAATCACTTAATCTTGGTATAATTATATTAGCTTTTAGATATAAACTACCTTTCTCTTTCAATTTTCTATTAAAAGCACCTAATTCTTTTACTCTAAACTTTTGATTTTGTTTTGTATTTTGTGGTATTTTTAAATTTATTGTTTTTGTTAGTGTGCTTATTTCAACTTTTCCACCAAATAAAGCAGTTTTTAAAGGCAAATTAAAAATCTTAGTAATATTATCATCTTCGTCTCTTGTATATTCATCACTAGGAACTACTTTTAAAGTAATTATTAAGTCTCCCCTTGGAAAACCTTGTGCCTGTTTACCTTTCCCTTTTGCTCTTATCTTTTGTCCATCTTTTATACCTTCTGGTATTTTTATATCAAATGTTTCATTATTTAAAGATATATTTTTTACTCCACCTAAAATAGATGTGTTAAAATCTATAGATAAATTTGCTGACATATCTAAGTCTGGTTCTCCAAATGGTGAACCCCCAAATCCAGCTTGTCCACCAAATCCACTTTGTCCACCAAATCCAGCATTTCTTCCACCACTACCTTGTCCAAACATCTGTCTTAGTATATCGTTTATATCAACACCAGCACCTTGACCTCTTGAGAAGTCGTGGAAATCTTGACCTCCAAACATAGCATCACCATGTCTATCATATTGAGCTTTTTTTTGTTCATCTCCTAAAACTTCATATGCTGCATTTATCTCTTTAAACTTTTCTTCAGCTTTTACATCTTTATTGATATCTGGATGATATTTTTTAGCTAACCTTCTATATGCTTTTTTTATCTCTGATTGTGTTGCATTTTCATCTATTTCTAATGTTTTATATAAACTTTTCTTCATATCTAAAACCTTTTAATTTTTAAATTATATATAAATATAATTATATCCAAAAGTTAGATTTTAGTCAATATCTAAATTTTTTAAGTTTACTTTAGCTATAATGGGATAAATATAGGTAATATTTAAGTTAAACTTAAATCAGTAAGTTTTTTAATATAAATTGTCCTATATTGAAAATAAAGGATAAATAACATATGAAATTTATAGATTTTAATTTAAAATTAGAACTTAACAAAGCGATTGAAACAGCAGGTTTTGTGCAACCTAGTCCCGTACAACAAGATGCAATACCAGAAGTATTAAAAGGTAAAGATATTGTTGCACAAGCTCAAACAGGTACAGGTAAAACTGCTGCATTTGGACTTCCTGTTCTTAACATGATGAAGTGTGACGGAAGTGTAGAGATGGTTGTTATTGTACCTACTAGAGAACTTGCAATTCAAGTAAGTGATGAGTTATTTAAGTTCGGTAAATTTTTAAATATTAAAACAGCTACTGTTTATGGTGGAACTTCATATTCAAGACAAATTAAACATATAGAATCTGCTTCAATTATTGTAGCAACTCCAGGGAGATTTTTAGACCTACTATCAAAAAAACAAATTACAATAGACCCTAAGTTTGTAGTTTTAGATGAAGCTGATGAGATGATGGATATGGGATTTTTAGATGATATTAAAGATATTTTTAATTATTTAAAAAATAGAGAACAAACACTAATGTTTAGTGCTACTATGCCAACTCCAATTAAAAAGCTTGCAGAAAAGATTTTAAATGAGCCATCTTTTATTACAGTAACAAAAGAAGAGATGACAAATACAAAAATAGAACAATCTTTTTATGTAGTTGAAGAGTATGAAAGAGATGATGCTTTAATAAGACTTTTTGATTATAAAAATCCAAGTAAAGCTATTGTTTTTTGTAAAATGAAAAGAGATGTTGATAGATTATCAACTTATTTAGTAGCCCAAGGTTATAGTGCAAAAGGTCTTCACGGAGATATGGAACAAAGACAAAGAGAAGAGGTTATTAAATCATTTAAAACTAATACTCTTGAAGTTTTAGTAGCTACAGATGTTGCTGCTAGAGGGCTTGATGTAAAAGGTGTAAGTCATGTATTTAATTATCAGCTTCCATTTGATTCAGAGAGTTATGTTCATAGAATTGGAAGAACAGGAAGAGGTGGTCAAGAGGGTAAAGCTGTATCTATTGTAACACCATCTGAATTTAGAAGTTTACATAAAATACAAAAAGATGTAGGTACAAATATCGAAAGTAAACTTGTACCAAATAAAGATGCTGTTAAAGATAAAGCTACAGCAGCATTAAAAGAAAATATATCAAATCAAAAAGTAGATGAAGCAGTTTATGCAATTATAGAGCAGTTAAAAGAGGAATTTGACCTTTCAACTATTACATATAAATTAGCTACAATATTATTAAACCAAACAAAGATAAAAGGTAAAGATTTTATTGGTAAATCTACAAAAGATATAGAAGCTTTATTAAAAAGAGCTAAAGAGGGTGGTGGTCCAAGAGGTGGTCGTGGAGGTTCTCGAAATAGAAGTAGAAATAGTAGAGATAGAAACCGAAGTGGTGGAAATAGAGATAGAAACCGAAGTGGTGGAAATAGAGACAGAAGTAAAAGCTCTGGAAATAGAGATAGAAATGGAGATAGAGGTAGAAGATAATATATGGAGCTAGAAAATACAAAAAAAATTTCAGAAGAGAAAAAAGCAACAATTGTATCAACTAGTGTAGCAGCATTTTTAACAATAATGAAACTTACTATTGGTATTGCCAGTGGTAGTGTTGCTGTTTTAGCATCAGCTATAGATTCAACTTTGGATATGTTTGTTTCTTTATTTAATTATTTTGCAATTACAACATCTGAAAAACCAGCAGACAGTGTTTTTAATTATGGTAGAGGAAAAGTTGAAGCATTAGCTAGTGTAATAGAAGGTGTAGTTATCTCTTTATCTGGTTTCTTTTTATTATATACAGCATTTCAAAAATATATCAATAATGAGGTATCAAGTTATTTAGATATATCTCTTATTGTTATGGTAATATCTTTATTTGTCACACTATTACTTGTTGCTTATTTAAATGCAGTTGCTAAAAAAACAAACAATATGGTAATAAAAGCAGACGCACTTCACTATAAAACAGATGTTTTTGCTAATATTGCTGTTTTATTATCACTGTTTTTTGTATATATAACAGGTTATGAGATATTTGATATTATTATAGGAGCAGGAATATCTATATATATTATATATAGCTCTTATGAGTTAATAGAAGAGGGAGTTTTTGTTTTATTAGATAGGTCTTTAGATAAAGAGACAACAACACAAATTGTAGAAATACTTAAAAGTAATGATGATATTAATGATTATCATTATTTAAAAACTAGAACTTCTGCTAATAATAATTTTGTTGATGTTCATCTTGTTTTTGATTGTTTAATATCATTAATGGAAGCACATAAGAGATCAGATAAAATAGAAGAAGAGATAAAATTAATAGATAAAAATCAGAATTGGATAATTAATATTCATATGGATCCATATGATGACTCAGATATAAATAATAAATAAAAGTGTATAATTGAATAAAATATAAAAGGCGATAAAAGATATGATTATATGGATGCAAAAACATAAAAAATGGTTAATAGTTACAATATGGATTAGTACAATAGCATTTGTTGGTGCTGGTTTTGTTGGATGGGGAAGTTATCAGTATGGTAAATCAAGTAGTGTAGTTGCTACTGTAGGTGAAACTGAGATACCTTTAAGTGGCTTACAAAATGAATATAGTTCACTTTACTCACAATACCAAAGAATGTTTGGAACAAGTTTTAATAAAGAGTTGGCAGAACAACTTAAGTTAGAAGATGCTGCATTTCAAAGAATAACACAAAAATATCTTTTATTGAATTATGCTCAAGAATTAGGATTAATAGTAACTGATAATGAATTAGCTAAAGAGTTATTAAAAATAGAATCATTTTATAAAGATGGTAAGTTTGATAAAGCTACATATATGTCAGTTCTAAAATTAAATAGAAGAACTGCTTTAGAATTTGAAGAGCAATTAAAACAAGACTTATTAGTTCAAAAAGTTCAAAAAATATTTAATTCACCATTAGAAAAAAATGAGATATCAAATATATCAAATTTAGTTTATATGGAAGATAAAGTAAGTTTAAGTATTATTAATAAATCAGATATAAAAGTAGATTATAAAGATTCAGAGTTAAAAGAATTCTGGAATAAAAATAAAGAAAATTATAAATCAGAAAAGAAATATAAAGTTAATTATTTTAAAGTAGATAATGATACAACAAAAACACAAAAAGAGATGAAAAGAGTTGCTTTAAAAGAGTATGTTAAATTAAAAAAAGGAACATTAGAATTCAATAAAGATATTATTATTTCTAAAAATAACTCTTTTTTTAACATTGAAAACTTTAATAAAATTATAGAAAATAATATAAATACAGTTATTAAACCATTTTACAATGAAGATAATTATTATATTGTAAAAATAGAAAAAGAGATAGAACCTTCTATATTAGCTTATGATGATGTAAAAGAACAGATATTACTTCAGTTTATAGCTACAAAAAAAGATGCTTTAGCAAATGAGAAAGCTCAAAAAGTATTAAATAATTTTTCAGGTAAAGATATAGGGTATATAAATAGTAATAGCAATATAGAAATTGATGGTCTAAACTCAAATGAATCTTCAGAAGTTATTAAATCTATTTTAAAATCGAATATAAAATCTGATTTAATTAATTTAAATAATAAAGTAGTTGTTTTTTTAATAGAAGATAGTAGATTAGGTAAATATAATAGTGATAATAATCAAGAGATAATAGATTCAATAGGGTCTATAAAAGAAAACTTACTGATGGGTTCTTTATTAGAAGAGCTTAAAAATAAATATGAAATAAAATCATTTATAGGGAAGAAATAATTTTGCATAATTCAATTTTAGCTATAGACATTGGAGCTTCAAATATAACTTCTATTGTTGCAACAAAAGATTTTAACAATAGAATAAATATTTTAGGTGTAGGTATTGTTCAAAGTAAAGGTGTTAATAAAGGTAATATTATAGATATTAGTTTGGCAGGTAATACTATAAATGAATCTGTACTAACTGCTATGAGTAGTTCTGGTTCTGATATATCAAAAGCAGTTGTATCGTTATCTGGAGCTAATATTAAAACAATAAGAGCTACAGGTAGTATAAATATTACTTCGGGACAAATTACAGAAAAAGAGATTAAAAATGTTTTAGATATGGCTGTTTATAATGCAAATATAATAACAGATTATGAAATAGTACATGTTTTACCTGTTTTTTTTAGAGTTGATGATGGAGTATCTATCGTAAATCCTCTAAATATGAATGGTTCAAGATTAGAAGTTTTAGTTAATGTTATAACAACAAAAAAAACAGCTCTTACAAATATTAGAAATGCATTGAAAACAGCTGATATTGAAGTTGATAAGTTTGTTTTAGCTGGATATGCTAGTTCTTTATCTATATTAGATGAAGATGAAAAAAATGTTGGAACAATAGTTGTTAATTTAGGTGCTACAACAAGTCAGATTGTGGTATATAAAGGTTCAAGTATTATATTTAGTGATTTTTTACCAATTGGTAGTGAACATATAACTAACGATTTAAGTATTATGTTAGATACCCCTTACAGTAGTGCTAATATGGTTAAAAATAGATATGGAACACTATTACCAATTACGAATAATGAAGATGATGAAAATAATGTAAATAAAGATAGCTCTTCTGGAGATAATATAGAAAAAATAAAACTACAGAAAATTGGTACAGATAATGAAACAAAAGAGATATCTTTAGAACAAATTCAGCCTATTTTACATGCTAGAGTTGAAGAGATACTATTATTAATTCATGATAGATTATATGATGGTAGTGTTTTTGAAAATATCAATGGTGGTATTGTTTTAACAGGTGGAATGACTTTAACTAAAGGTGTTAAAGAGTTAGCTTCAAAAATATTTCCAAATGTTACTGTTAAGGTATCTAATCCAAAAAATATTCAAAATGGTTATGTAGATTTTGATACACCTACTTTATCTACCGCAGCAGGATTATTAATATATGAATTAGATTTTCCTAGAAATTTTGAGTTAGATAGCAATAAAAGTTTAAAAAGAAGACCTGTTAAAAAGATAGTAAAGCAAACAGTAGATGGAGCGAAACAAGTTCCTAATCCACATATAGCAAAAGAACCATTTAAGGAGAACCATATTGTAACTAATAATATAAAAAATATAGAGATAAAAGATGGAGAACAGTCTGTTGGTAAAAATAAAAATAATGGTAGTATTTTAAATAAAGTAAAAGCAAAATTAGGGAGCTGGTTTTAATGGATAAAAAAACATTTGATGTTAGTGCTATAACAATTCAAAAGCCAACAAAAACATTATCTCAAAATGCTGCTAAAATAGCAGTTATTGGTGTAGGTGGTGGTGGTTGTAATATGATTAACCATATGATTAATAAAGGTACTCATAAGATTGATTTAATAGTAGCCAATACAGACTTACAAGTTTTAAATCTCTCTTTGGCACCAAGAAAAATACAACTTGGGAAAGAATTGACTCGTGGTTTGGGTGCAGGTATGAAACCAGAAGTTGGAAGAGATTCAGCTCTTGAAAATTATCAAGAGATTAAAGACTCCTTAGATGGTACAGATATTGTATTTATTGCAGCTGGTTTAGGTGGTGGAACTGGAACAGGTGCTGCTGCTATTGTAGCAAAAGCTGCAAAAGAGATAAATGCTTTAACAGTATCTGTTGTAACAAAACCATTTGGTTGGGAAGGTAAAAAAAGAGCTGGATTAGCTAATTTAGGTTTAGAAGAGTTAAAAAAAGTAAGTGATTCAATTATTGTTATACCAAATGATAGATTAAGAAATATTGTAGATCCATCTGTTGGTATGAAAGATGCTTTTAAAGTTGTTGATGATGTTTTATATCAAGCTGTAAATGGTATGAGTGAAGTTATCTTAAAACCAGGTAGTGATGATATAAATGTTGACTTTGCAGATGTTCGAACAATTATGCAACACAAAGGTATGGCTCTTATGGGTATAGGTAAGGCTAAAGGTGGAGATAATCCTGCTATGAAAGCCCTTGAAGAGGCTGTTAAATCACCTTTATTAGATGAAATATCATTAAGTGGGGCTCAAGGTATAATGATACATTGGACAATAAATCCAAATTTAGCTTTATATGAGATACAAGATATAATGACAGAGATAAATGACTCTCTTACTGGTAACCCAGAAATTATTTTTGGTACTACTAGTGACCCCGAAATAGACTTAGATGAAATAAAGATTACAATAGTTGCTACTGGTTTTGAATCTAAAGATAGCCAAAATGCAGCTGATATTGAAGATAAGAATATTAATCCTGTTACACCTGTTGTTAATAAAACAAGAACAACTGGTGATGAAAACTATTATGACACTCCTCCTTGTATGAGAGGTTATGCAATTAAATATAAATTAAGTTAAGGATTTTTATATATGGCAACTATTCAAAGCCTTAGAGGTATGAAAGATATTATAGATAACGAAAGTGAACTTTTTAATTATTTTATTGAAAATTGTTCTAAAATAGCTAAAAGGTATGGATTTTCATATATAGAAACTCCTATTTTAGAAGAAACAGCCCTTTTTAAAAGAAGTGTTGGGGAAAGTAGTGATATTGTTTCTAAAGAGATGTATCAATTTATCGATAAAGGTAAAAATGATGTTTGTCTTAGACCAGAAGGAACAGCTGGTGTTGTAAGATATTTTATTCAAAATAAGAAAGATAAAGCAGGTGGTATAAATCGTGTTTATTATCACGGTCCTATGTTTAGATATGAAAGACCTCAAAAAGGTAGATTAAGAGAGTTTCATCAGTTTGGTTGTGAATCTTTCGGAGAATCAAGTGTTTATGAAGATGCAAATATTATACTTATGATAAGTGAAATATTAAACTTTTTTAAAATTGATTATAATCTTCAATTAAATTCATTAGGTTGTAAAGATTGTATGCCTAAATATAAAGAAAATTTAGTAGATGAATTAAAAAACCTTAGACTTTGTGAAGATTGCAATAGAAGAATAGAAACAAATCCTATTAGGGTACTTGATTGTAAAAATGAAACCTGTAAAAATGAATTAAAAGAGACACCTAGTATAGTTGAAAATTTATGTGGTAGTTGTGATACTGATTTTATAAAACTAAAGAAGATACTTGATAATAATGCAATAGAGTATAATGTAGATTCAAAATTAGTTAGAGGACTTGATTATTATACAAAAACTGCTTTTGAGTTTGTTAGTTCTAATATTGGAGCTCAAAGTGCAATAGCTGGTGGTGGAAGATATGATAGATTAGTAGATTTCTTAGGTGGTAAGTCAACACCAGCTGTTGGGTTTGCTATAGGTATTCAAAGACTTCTTGAATTAATTGTAAAAGATGATAAAAAAGAAGAGATTTTATATATTGGTGCTATGTGTGAAGATGCTATTGATATGGTTTTTAATGCCGTTTATTCTAAGCGTGAAACTTTAAATGTTATTACAGATTATAAATCAAGAAGTTTTAGTAAACATCTAAATAACTCAAAAAAACAAGGTGCAACAAAAATAGCATTAATAGGTGAGAATGAGATAAATAGTGGAACTATTTGGACAAAAGATTTTATTACTAATAAAGAAGAAGTAATATCTATAGAAGACTTTTAATACTTTATTATGAATAACTATGGTATAGATTTATGGGGTGATGATAACTTCATTATTGAAAATGGAAAGTTAAAATTAAATTATGGTTCTAAACCATTTCTAATAGATATTGTTAATGATTTAAGAGATAATAATGGACTAAGTGGACCTCTTTTATTAAGGTTTCCACATATTACTCAAAAACAGATATCATTATTATATACTAGTTTTAATAATTCAATTAAAGAATATAAATATAATGGGGAATTTAAGGCAGTTTTTCCATTAAAAGTTAATCAATTACCTAATCATATATTACCTATGTTAGAATATAGTAAAAAACTAAATTATGGTTTAGAAGCTGGAAGTAAGCCTGAACTTTTATTAGCTATTGCTTTAAATAATAATAACTCTCCTATTACAATAAATGGTTTTAAAGATAAAGATATGATAACAATAGCTTTTATTGCATATTCTCAAGGTCAAGATATCAATATTATAATAGAAGGTTTAAATGAATTAGAGATAATATTAGATGTTTATAAAGAGTTAAACTTAGATATACCAAATATAGGATTGAGATTAAAACTTCATAGCTCTGGAGATGGAACTTGGGCAAAAAGTGGAGGTATTAATTCAAAGTTTGGATTAAGTTCTATTGAAATTTTAGAAGCAGTTGATATTTTAAAAGACGTTAAAAAATTAGATAAATTAACAATGATACATTTTCATATTGGTTCAGATATGACTACTATTACCCCATTAAAAAAAGCATTACGAGAGTCTGGACATATATATGTAGAGTTAAGAAAATTAGGGGTATCTAATTTATGCTCAATTGATATAGGTGGTGGTTTAGGTCTTGAATATTCTCAATTTGAGAGAAATAAACAATATAGTTTAAAAGAGTTTACAAGTGATGTTATATTTACAATTAAAGATATAGCAAATAAAAATAGTATTGAAGAACCAGATATATTTATAGAATCAGGACGATTTATATCTGCTCCTAGTTCTGTTTTGATAGTGCCAACATTAGAGTTATATTCAAGTGAATATAATATACAAAATTTAAGATTAAAGAAAACTAATCCACCTATTATAGAAGAATTAAACTCTTTATATAATGATATAGAGAAGATAAATTCAAAAGAGTATTTACACGATAGTTTAGAGCATCTTGAATCTATATTAACACTATTTGATTTAGGTTATGTTGATTTAGTAGATAGAAGTAATGCAGAAGTTTTAACTCATCTTATAATTAAAAAAGCTATTTCTTTAGAAGTAAAAGAGAATGATAAAGAGTTAAGGAATTTAGAAAGCAAAATACAAGAAAAATATTTATTAAATTTCTCTATTTTTCAATCGCTACCTGATTTATGGGGAATAGGTCAAGAGTTTCCTATTTTACCAATTACTAATCTTGATAAAAAAGCTAATAGAAGTGCGACTATATGGGATATAACTTGTGATAGTGATGGTGAGATACCATTTAACTCTTCAAAACCTTTATATCTTCACGATATAGATTTATCTAAAGAAAATTATTTTATAGGTTTTTTTCTAGTTGGAGCCTATCAAGATATATTAGGTATGAAACATAACTTATTTAGTTCACCATCTCAAGTAAATATAAAATTTAAAAATAATAAAATAGATATAAATAAAGTTATTAAGTCTCAAAGTATAAATGATATTTCTGAGGATTTAGGTTATAATAAAAATGATATCAAAAATCGTTTATCTAATAGAATTAAAGATAAAGAATTAAGAAAATTATTAAATAATTATTTAGAAGATAATAGTTATCTAAAAAGCATATTACTTACTAAAAGTTATTAACTCTTCCACATTTTTTATATTTTTGGGTAACCTGCTTAAACAGTGTTTTAATATTTTAGTAGTTACATAAGCATCATTAAGAGCTCTATGGTGTTCATCTATATTAATATTTAATTCTTTTGCTAAATATTTTAATCCATATCTTTGTGCATTAATAATTCTTTGAGATAGGTTTATAGTACATAGTTTTCTATTATATAATTCACCTAAATCATATTTTTTTAAACTATCACTAATAAATTTATAATCAAAAGATATATTATGTGCTACAAAAATATCATCTTCTAAAAATATTTTAAACTCTTCAAGTACTGTTTTTAAGCTTGGAGAGTTATGTGTCATATCAGGTGTTATACCTGTAATCTCTTGTATAAAAGGGGAAATTTGACTTACATTTACTAGAGATTGGTACTCTTCTATTATTTGATTGTTTTTTAATTTTATAGCACCTATTTCTATTATTTGACCTTCTGAAACATTTGGTGCATTTGTTTCAATATCAACAATACAAAAAGTTTGCTCTTTTATATTTGTAATTGTTGATTTTAAATAAACTAAATCATCTGTAAAATATAAAGGAAAGCCATTTGATAATAATAACTCTTTTTCTAATTCTATATTTTCAAAAAATGTATCATTATTTTCTAAAATCTTATTAAATTTTTCTATTCTTAATGGTGATTTATTTAAAGAAGTTGATAGTTTATCTATGTAGTTCATCTATTCTTTTTACTTCTTCTATAAATCTATTCATTTTATCTTTATCTTTTATACCTTTTGATAACTCTACACCACTACTAACATCAACACCATAAAAGTTATACTCTTTAATCTCTTTTAAGTTATCTGAAGTTAATCCACCTGCTAATATAATTTTTGAACAATCGATATCTTTAAACCAATTAAGCTCTAATCTTTTACCCTCACCACCATAACTATCTACAAAAGCATCTACTATTCTATATTCATCTTTATATTGTAATATATCATTTTTTGATTTAGCTCTTATCACTTTTAAATATTTTGATTGTAAACTTGTATAGAACTTATGGTCAGCTCCAAAATGTATCTGTGCTATATCTACTTCTGATCTTTTAACAATAAAATCAACTTCTGCACCATATAGGTTTACAAATAGTCCAACAGTTTGTACAAAGGGTGGTAGTTGTCTAATAATATCTCTAGCATCTATAGGGTCTATAAATCTAGGACTTTTATCGTAAAATACAAATCCTAATGTATCAGCACCAGCTTCTATAGCATTAAGAGCATCATTTAGATTAGTAATACCACATATTTTAACTCTTGTTTTAATTATATTCATTATTTTCTAAATTTGTAAGCTTTGTATAGCTTCTTGGTAATTATTAGAACCATATACATAACTACCTGCTACAACTACATCAACACCTGCATCTTTTAATTCTTTTATATTTTTATTATTCACTCCACCATCTACTTCAATTAGACAGTCTGTATTTTTAGATTTAATTAACTCTTTTAACTCTTTTACTTTCTCAATAACAGATGGTATAAATTTTTGACCACCAAATCCTGGATTAACACTCATTAATAAAACCATATCAAGGTCTTCTAATAGATATTCAATTGTTTTAGGAGAAGTATGTGGATTAAGAACAATACCTGCTTTTATATTTAATGATTTTAGTTTCTGAATTATCCTATGTGGATGCTTTTCACTCTCTATATGAAAAGTTATATATTCTGGTTTTAATGGTGAAAAAAGGTCTATGAAAAAATTATTATCTTCTACCATAAGATGAATATCTAATGGTTTTGAGGCTATTTTTGTAACACTTGATACAACAACAGGCCCTATTGTCATATTTGGAACAAAGTGTCCATCCATAACATCAACATGAATTAAATCACAATCACCATTGCAAATAGCTTCTATCTCTTCATTTAATTTACCAAAATCTGCACTTAGTATTGATGGTGCTACTTTCATTTTCATCTATTATCCTTTTATCTCTACTTTTAATAGTTCCATTTCATTTCTTAATTTTTTTATAATATTTCGATATTTTTCCATATCTTTTGTTTTTTCTGTTAATATTTTAACTTTCTCTTTATACTCTTCTAATTCAAGTTTTAAGTATCTTTCATTGTCTTTTATTAATTCATCGTCGTGTTTAATTATACTAGACTTTTCAACTTCTTTTTCAAGTTTTATACTAGTTTTACTAATCTCATTTATATCTTTCTCTTCATCTTTTAATTCTTTTTTACATTTATATAAATTA
This sequence comes from Campylobacterota bacterium, assembly GCA_034717655.1. Classification (GTDB taxonomy): domain Bacteria; phylum Campylobacterota; class Campylobacteria; order Campylobacterales; family Arcobacteraceae; genus JAIOSF01. The sequence goes on along the minus strand of JAYELQ010000344.1, from coordinate 5,020 downwards.
TGTCTAAGATGAGAGTTTTGGTGTTTATATTTATGATTTTCTTTAAATAAGATAGCAACTGCAAATGCTGAAATAAGATAAAAAATAACTTCAATTAACATACTTTAACTCACTTTATATTATATTTTATTTATTATAACATTTAAACTTTAAAAAGAGTAGATGTTTTGAATACTTTCTTTTATCTTTATTGCCTGATAGTGTTCTTTAACATCATGCACTCTTACTATAGAAACACCTTTTTCAATAGAGTCAAGATGTATTGATAAAGTTCCAGCTAACCTATCATTAACATCTGTTTTAATGATATTATCAATCATAGACTTTCTGCTAGCCCCTATTAGTAACTCATATCCAAAGTGTCTAAAATGAGATATGTTTTTTAATAAAGTTAAATTATGTTTTAAAGTTTTTCCAAATCCGATACCTACATCTAAAATAATATTTTTTATCCCAAATTTATGTGCTTTTTCTATTCTTTGTTTAAAAAAATCATCTATCTCTAAAATAATATTCTTATATCTAGGATTATTTTGCATATCTTTAGGTGTTTTATCCATATGCATAATAACTACTGTAGCTTTATATTTACCAATTAGTTTTGCAACTTTGTTATTTTTTAGACCTGTGATATCATTAATTATTTGGATACCACTTTTTAAAGCATATTTTATAACACAAGGGGTGTAACTATCTATACTAAACATTACTTTTTTAAAAAGTTCTTTTTTCTTTATTAGATCACATATCGGTTTTATTCTATTAAGTTCCTCTTTTACTGGAATCGGTTCACTTCCAGGACGACTAGAAACAGCTCCTATATCTATAATTGAAGCACCATCTTTTATCATTTTATCTATAGTTTTAAAAGCTTTCTTATCTTTAATTCTACTATCTTTAAAAAAACTATCTTTATTAATATTAATAACACCCATTATTTTAGTTTTAAATTCTTTTTGATTTATAAAATATTTTAAATTATTTGCTAATTCTTTTAACTCAAAAGGTTGTATTAATTCTTTTCTTGACAATAGTTTTAATTGTTTTTTTGTAGCTATTAATATAATATCTACAAAATTATTTTTAGCTATTATTGTTCCCATAGGTACACAAACATCAGCTCCTATAGACAATGCATCTTGTTTTAGAATATTAGCTCCACCTACATGTATATCTTTGATATATATAGTATATGTTTTTATTTTTTCAGACATTATTTTAGCACCAATACTATCAGCACCAATTTTTTGAAATAACTCATAACTATTTGTAGAATCTATCTCATAAAATTTCATTTTTTTTCCTTTATTGATTTTTTAATATTATAGATAAAAGAATTGTAGTTAATACATTTATAGGTTTAGAATTTAATTCAAGAAGTTTCATAGAGTTTGAAAAAAGCTTTAGCTCTTTTTGTGTTAATTGTATATTATATCTATTTATATCATATAAGATAGCTTTTATAATCTTTTTACTCTCATCTTTTGATACTCTTTGGTTTTTTTTTATAAAATTATAACTATCTTTTAATGACAAATTATTTATTGGTAACTCTAATTTTATATTATCTTCTTTTATTCTATTATATCTAATTTGAACTCTTGATAATATAGTTGGTAATATTGAACTTTTTGATGTAGTGATTAGAATAAATATTATATTTAAAGGTGGCTCTTCCAATGATTTAAGAAGTGCACTTTGTGCTTCAACTCTAAAAAAGTTACCAGCTAATATAATATATTTTGGTTCAGATGAAGCTATATATGATTCTTTTATTGCTTTGTGTGATTGTGACAGTAAAAAATCATTTTTTCCATTTTCTTCATTTTTAATAACTCTGAAACTATTTAAAGGTAATTTAGAAGTTATCTCTTTTATACAATTATCAATATTATTTACAATAAAAAGTGTTGAGTATTTATACATTATTTATTAACATCTATCTCTGCAAATAAAACTGCTTCTAAAGTTTTATTAAATAATCTAAACATATTTAATAATCTTATATCCAATGCTTCATCTTGACTACTTAAAAAAAAACTATTAGGATTATCTTCATCCATTAACCATAAAAATGGTTGTTCTGAAATCTTTGCTAAAGTAGAAAATTTACTTTTAGATTTACCTATGTACCAAAAAAAATATCCATTAGGGAAAGATATATTTAATACATCTTTTATTAATTCTATATCCTCTTCTGTTTTTATATCTTCCACACTTGCTGTAAAAGAATCAAAAGAGTAAAAAGGTAACATAGGCCTATTTAAACTCTTTTTATTGATATTTACTAAAATATACTCTTTAAACCATTTGTGTTCATTGTCAGTTATAATTAAAACAGAGTTATTTTTTTCAATAATATTAGTAATCACTTTTGCTACAAGAGGTACCCAATCAAACTTTCTCTCTTCCATCCAATTACCTATTAGAATATCTTCTCTAATAGAGTTTATTGTCCAATTTGTAAATTCTTGCAAAAATAGTTTCTACTTGTCTAACTCATAAATATCATGTAATGAACGAACAGCTAGTTCTGCATATTTTTCTTCTATTATCATTGATATTTTAATCTCACTTGTACTTATAATTCTAATATTTATATTTGAATTTGCTAATGCACTAAAAGCTTTACTAGCAACACCTGTATGTGATTTCATACCAACTCCAACAATTGATACTTTACAAATTGCATCATTATAATCTATATTTTGACTATCTTCTTCAAATTTAACCATAACATCTTTTACTTTGTTTAAATCTTCTGAAGGTATAGTAAAATCTAAGTTAGTTAAACTATCAGAACCAACTGTTTGTACAATCATATCAACATTTATGTTAGCATCAGCAAGAGCTGTAAATATATTAGATGCTATACCCGGTTTATCATTAACTCCATACATACCTACTCTTACTTGATTTCTATCTAATGCTATACCACTAACTACTGGTTTTTCCATAATATTTTCTTCCTTTGTTATTAAAGTCCCTTCAACTTCAGGAGTGAAGCTACTTCTTGATACTAAATTTACATTTAATTTTTTAGCCATCTCTACAGATCTATTTTGTAGAACTTTAGCTCCCAAACTTGCAAGTTCTAACATTTCATCGTAAGATATCTTCTCTAATTTTTTAGCTTTTGGTTCAATTCTAGGGTCAGTTGTATATATACCATCTACATCTGTATATATTTCACAAACATCTGCATCCATAGCACCAGCTAATGCAACAGCAGTAAGGTCACTTCCACCACGACCAAGAGTTGTAACTCTTTGATTATTAATATTGATACCTTGAAAACCAGCTACCACAATAACTTTTCCATTTTTTAGAGCATCTTTCATATTTGTAGGGTTAATCTCTTCAATTCTAGCTTTTGTATGAGATGTGTCTGTAATTATACCCGCTTCTCTTCCACTCATTGATGTTGCTTTGTATCCTTGTTCATTTAAAGCTATAGATAAAAGAGCTGATGTTACTCTCTCTCCTGAGCTTAAAAGCATATCCATCTCTGCTTCATTTGCAGTATCACTAAAAGTTTTAGCATATTCTATTAATTTATTTGTCTCACCACTCATAGCACTTACAACTGCTATGATATCATCACCTTTATCTTTTAGTTTTTTAATAATATTAGCAACATTTTGAATTCTTTCTAATGTTCCTACACTAGTCCCACCAAATTTTAACACTTTTAACATAATTAGATATAACCTTCACTTTTAAAATATTTTAATACTTTTTTATATACAGTTCGTTTAAAGAATGTAATATAATCATTTAGCTTTTCAGATTTTACAAATTTATAATTACTAAATTCTGGTATTTTAGTATCTATATTTATTTTTGCACCTTTTTTTAATTTTACTAAATAATATTTTTGTTTTTGTCCTGAATATGGAGCCATACGATGTGCAACAGATTCTGGAAAATCATAACTTACCCATTCTGGATATTCTGCAATAATATCAATACTATTTGTTCCTATCTCTTCTTTTAATTCTCTATATAAAGCTTCTCTTGCTGTTTCTCCATCATCTATTCCACCTTGTGGAAACTGCCAAGCATCTTGTATGTCTATTCTTGAAGCTATGAAAACTTCACATTTAGCAGGATAAGACGATGATAAAATAATTGCAGCAACATTTGGTCTATAGATTTTCTCTATTTTATCTTCCATTAAATAAATTACCTTATAATTAGTCTTTTAAACATATTATTATAATACCTAAAGGATACTTTAAAAATGCTTTTATATATACATATACCATTTTGTGATAGCAAGTGCTTTTATTGTGCTTTTAATTCATATACAACTCAACACTATTTAAAAGAAGAGTATATTAGTTCTTTGAAGTTGCAATTAAAAAATGAATTAAATAAACATAATAAAGAGATAGAAACTATATTTATAGGGGGAGGTACACCTAGTTGTATAGAAGCTATTAAATATAAAAATATATTAGATATAATTAAGCCATATATAAAAAAAGATATAGAGATAACAATAGAAGCTAATCCTAATTCAGCTACTTTTGATTGGATAAAAACTATATACGATATCGGTATAAATAGAATTAGTTTTGGAGTTCAAAGTTTTAATAATGAAAAATTAAAGTTTTTAGGTAGAAATCATAATAAAAACAATGCAATAGAAGCTATAAATAATGCATATTCTATAGGATTTAAAGATATTAATTTAGATATTATATATGATACAAAATTAGATAATAAAGAACTTTTATTAGATGATTTGAATATTATAAAGAATTTACCTATTAACCATATTAGTGCATATAGTCTTACTATAGAAGATGGTACAAAATTTTTCAATAAGTCTAATGTTAAAATAGAGAATATAGAGTTAGTAAATTACTTTTTTAAAGAATTAAACAAATTAGGTTTTAAACAATATGAGATATCTAATTTTTCTAAAAATAAAAATAGCAGAAGTTCTCATAATTTAGGTTATTGGGAATATAAAGAGTATTTAGGGATAGGTTGTGGAGCAGTAGGAAAAGTT
>JAYELQ010000343.1:0-4330 GCA_034717655.1 Campylobacterota bacterium | reverse complement strand
AGTTTAATATATTTTTATTAAATAGTGTGTCGGATAAATCATTTTTAATTAAATTAAGAAAGGAGCGATGCAATTTATAGATATACTATGATATTTTTATAGTATTCTATAGGTTTAAGTCATCGGATAAATATAACATATAAAGAGATAGAGGAGTTTCATACTCAAAAGCTAGAAAATGATGAATTATATTCAATTGCTACAAAAAAAGATATAGAAACTATCATATCAAATATTGTATCAAAGTATGATATAGATGAATATGCTTTTTTTGATAAAATGATAAAGCAAGTAGATACAAGTACATTCTTTGAAGAGTGGCACAATATGTTCAATGAACTAAAACTATAAAAAAAGGGAAAAAATGAAACAAATAACAAAACTACTAATAGTATCTCTATTTATACTATTCACTATTAACTCTTCACTATTAGCTACTAATAGCGAAGCTATACTAAAACTAAACATAAGAGGACACTTAACTGATATTACAGATGCTATACTTACAAGTAATGGTGATATCATCAGTTCTAGTAATGATGGTATTATATTAATTTGGAATAAAGATGGAAATATAAAAAAAAAGATATTAGCTTTTAATACTAAAGATAAAACAGTTGGAATTAATTCATTAGCTATTAGTCATGATAATAGGTTTTTAGCTGTATCTATAGAATCAGATAAAAAAGCAATAAGAATATTAGATTTAAAAAATGGGAAAATTATTAAGGACTTATATTCACGTTCTTATGTATCTTCAAAAAAAAACTTGTTTTTCACTAAAGATAATAAATATTTAATTAGCTCTAATGCTCCCACATTTGAGTATGCTTTTAATCAAGCAAAAAAATCAGGTAAATATAGTAATATACCCAGAAATGTTATAAAGATATGGGATATTAAGAATAATTTTGAACTTATAAAAAACATTCCTATCCTTTCTAAATGTGATTTTAGTTTAGAGAATTTACATGTATTTTTAAAAAATAATAAATACTATGCTATTGCAACTAATTGTGAAGTTTTAATGTTGATAGATTTAAATACTGGTAAAGTAATTAATGAAATAAAAAATCAAAGAATATATAAAGTAAAATACTCAGAATCAAATAGTCATGTTGTACTTATAGATTACAAAGAGAATAATAATATTTATAATTTTGATTTTGAATTAATAAAAATACTTAAAAATAGCAATTGTAATTATTCTAAAGATGGAAATACATATTTTTGTGATGAATTTCCAGGAATAAGTTATGATGTTGAAAATAATTACAGTAAAATAAATAATCAAAATGATAAACTTAATAAGATTGATAATTTAGCTATTAATTTTTCAGGAAATGAACTAAAAATAATTAATACTAGAAATAGATATAATCAATATAAAATATCAAAAAAAGTAATTAAACCTTTAATTCCTGAAATAAAGAATATATTAGTTGAAAAAGATTCAATTAAATTTGAAATTAAAAATATAAAACAAACAATTAATTTTTTTCCTATAAGTATTAAAAAGTCAAATCATAAAAACATAAAATATATTAAAAATAAACATAAACCTACTGAAATAATAACTTATTCTAAAAATAAAAAATATTTTTGTAAATATTCTCCTTTATCAGGTAGAGCTTTTTTTTATGAAAATAATGACTTTTCAAATTCACCAATATTAGTTGGAGATAGGGACTATATAGTTTCTAAAAATATGCTGTGGTTTGAAGATAAATTTATTGTTGCTAGATATGGAGGCAATATAGATATCTTTAGTTATGAAGGAGTACCACTTTATACACTTTCAGGGCATAATGCTACCGTTAATTTTATGAGTATAAATGATAATATTTTAACAACATACGGTGAAGATAATATAATTAAACTATGGGATTTAAATAAATTAGATTTTAATCATATTAACTATTTAAAATTTGAAGAAAAAGTAAAGGAATATGTTAAAAAATATAAAAGCAACAGGAAAGGTACTATCTCATATTTAGGATATTATTATAATCATAAAAAAGCAAATGATCCAATTATAGGAATAAGTAATCCTATGATAAATATATTTATATCTAAAGATTATGAATATGTTGCTTGGACAAAAGATGGTTTTTTTGATGCTTCAAAAAATGGTGCAAAATTTATTGGATATCACATAAGTAGAAATAATAATAGATTATCTAAATATGTAGGTGTAGATAAACTATATGACACTTTCTATAGACCAGATTTGATACAACAAGCTCTAAAGGGTGAAGATATTAGCTCTTATGCAAAAGGAATAGATATAAATAGTTTACTAAAAAGTGGATTAGCCCCTGAAGTAAAAATATTGACTTCAAAAAGCTATAGTAGAGAAAGAGATTTAAATTTAGAACTAGAAGTATGTACTATAGATGATGGTGGATATAATAATCTTACACTTTATCTAAATAATATGGCTGTTGATGTAATAGATAAAAATAGAGCCTTGAAATTAGCAAAACAAAATAGAACTAGAAAAGAGTGTTTTACTATAGATAAGCTTATCACACTACAAAATGGAGTAAATAAAATAGGGTTCAAAGCTACAAACAAAGCAGGAAGTATAGAATCAAACTTAGATGAGATAGTAGTAAATTACAAAGGTAGAAGTAATAGTAAACCAAATCTTCATATAATAGCAATAGGTATTGATAAATATAGAGATGGTGATTTATGGTTAAACTACTCAAAATCAGATGCAAAAGAGTTTACAAAATCTATAAAAAAAGTATCAAAACCATTATTTAGAAATATATACACTTATAAACTATTTGATAAAGATGTAACAAAATCAAAAGTATTAGATATATTTAAAAAAGTGGGTAGTAAAACTACAAGAGAAGATGTATTTATGTTTTATATGGCTGGTCACGGTATCACAGATGAAAAAACAGGTGCATATTTTTATCTTCCAGTTGATTTTAGATATAAAAATGAAAATAGTGTAAGAGAAAAAGGGCTTAGTCAAAATGATTTTAAACTAGCATTATCAAAAATACAAGCTATGAAATCTTTAGTTATATTAGATACTTGTAATAGTGGAAGCTTTGCAGAAGCTATGGTGAGTCGTGGAGTTTTACAAAAAACAGCTATAACTAAACTAACTCGTGCAACAGGAAGAGCAACTATAGTTGCAAGTAGTAAAGACCAAGTAGCACTTGAGGGATATAAAGGTCACGGAGTATTTACATATACACTATTAGAAGCTTTAAATGGTAAAGGTTATGGTAGTGATAATAAGATAACAATAAAAGAGTTAGCAGGTTATATAGAAGATATACTTCCAGATAGAACTTATAATAAATGGGGATATGAACAAGTACCACAATCAAATATAAGTGGTAATGATTTTCCTATTGGTGTGAAATAGTATAAAGAATTTATAGGAGATATAAAATGATAACAGATGAGATGATACAAAAAATAGGAAATAATGCTGTAATTCAGCAATTTTTAATAATATCTGTATTAGAATATAATTATAAATTTAGCACATATATTGTCTAGTATATGTTGTAACGGATGCTTTGGGTAGACGGTATAAAAAAAAGGGGAGTTCTCAACTTCCCTTTTTTTATGAAAATTAAAAATATATGGTTGCAATATTGAAAATAGATTTAAAAAAAATCAAACAAGAACTTATCAAAAAAGGTTTAAAAAGATTTGCCTATATTAAAGTTGATTTAGGTACACCTTTATCATTATTATCAGATGAAAAAGATGAAAAAAACAAGTTGTTATTAAAAAATAAACAAATAGAACCTTATGATTGCAAATTTAATTGTAGTGACGTATCAAGATTAAAAGGTATCAACTATGGTAAGTAGGAATTAAGTTTTTTACACCCTGCAATTTTAATCACAAATATTCCAAAAGATAAACTTCCACCAAATAATGTGATGATAGTTCCTATTGTTTCATCGACTCAAAATAGTAAAAAATACAAATCTTCCTATCATGATTTTGAGATTTTAAAAGAATATAACAATAACTTAGCAAATCCATTTTTAGATAATCCATCTATTCTACGACTTGGTGAACTTCGTACTATTGGAATTGAAAGAATAAATACTAAAGAGACACTAAAACATGAAAATAATTTTAAGTTATTGTGGCATACAGATAGGGAGTTACTTATTGATGGTATTTTGACATACTCCCCATAGCTAAAGCAAGGGGTTTCTTCCCTTTCCTAAAGTGAGATGGATTTAGCTATCTACAAAACTAGGCTACAGAAGTAGCTCTTACAGTTTCTCCTGCTAGAGTTGATGTCCCAACTCTTTTGATGTTTATACTAGCATTTAAA
>JAYELQ010000342.1:0-4378 GCA_034717655.1 Campylobacterota bacterium | reverse complement strand
TTCAGGTTCACTTTCAATAGGTTCATCTTCTGCAATCTCATCTATTATATCATCTATTATAATATCTAAATCCTCTTGTTTTTGAGGTATTATAATCTCATCTTCTATATCTACCTCTTTCTCTTTAATATCTGTAGAACATCTTTTTTTTAGCTCTTCATACTCTTTCATAATATTTTCATATTTTGAAAACTCCATAACTAAAAATTTTACTTCACTATCATTTAATATTACTGCTTTATCAATTTCATTATCAGTTATTTTTTTAAAAATAAGTTGATTATTCTCCTCTAACTCTTTTTGAGAGAATATCTCATCTGATTTATATAATAATAATCCCATTTTCTAACCCCTATACAATTTATAATTATTATTATAACATAAATTCATATATAATAGTTTATAATCTATTTAACATCTTTTCTAAATTACTTATAAATTTAGTATGACCATCTACTATACTACTTACATTATAGTTATAAATATAAGAATTATTTGAATTATCCCCTATATCTTCTGGTTCTATTTTGTCTAAACCTATAGGTTTATCACCCATCTCTATAGTTTGAAATAGGTATTTTAATACCAAATCATTATGTGAATAGAAGTTATGTAAATTATTTATATAATTTAAAGATTTAGCCCATAACATATCTTTATTAGCAGAAGCCCCTGCAAATAAAAAAACATTTTGAATTTTGATATCTGAATCACCTAGTTGATTTAAACTATGATGTATTAAATTTACACCTAAAGAGTGACCATATATATTAAATTTAGTATTTGGATTGTTATTATATTGCTCTATAATAAACTTTGCTAAACCTTCACTACATTTTTTAGAGTTATAGTATGCATTTTTCCATTCTGATAAGGTTTGAACAGATAAAATACCCAATATTACATAAGGATTAAAACCTCTAATAAAAGATAGATATTTTGATGGATTTTTTAAGTCAGATATATTTGGTATTTTTAATACCTCTTTAGATGGGTCTTTTCCACAAGCCCAATGGTAGCCATAAAAACTATCTTGTTGATTTAATATATTTTTAGTGTGTCTTATCCAACCATCAAAAGAATCTTTTTGTATATCATTTGTAAAACCATTTATAAAAATATGTATAGTATTAGTTTTACCTTTTGATAATAATTTAATACCATAATCACCATCGTTAGTAGAAAAAGCTAATGTTTTTGCAATTTTTATTTTTACTTTATCTATAAATGCTTTTTTATCATCTTTTTTTATTGTTTTTGATAATATATGTTTTATCTCTTTTTTCATTATTTTACTTTTTGTAGTTTTGTATATATCTTTTAATATAAAATTTAAATAATCTTTACCTTGAAATGATATATCATTCAAAACTATCATCTCATAATGTTTTTTTATATTATCTTGTTGTTTAAATAAATTAAAACAATCCTCTTTTTTGACATCTCCAAAAGATATTAAATTATCTAAATATTTTTCATATTCATTTTTGTATTTTATATCTAAAAAGAAAAGATTTACTAAAATAGTAAAAATATCTTTTTGTTCATCATATTCAAAAGAAGATATCTTTTTAAATTTACTCATTCTGTGTTATTTGTATAATAATATTTTTTATAGTTTGATTTAATTTAGGGTCACCTGCTATTTTAAAAAACTCTTCTGGATTTAAATCTTTTATATTAGTATCCATAAATTTATCTAATGTAGATTTATAATCATCAATATCAAGTCTAATAGCTTCTATTTGTGTATTTAAAGAGTCTAAAAATGGTTTCTCTATCATCATTGCATCTAATATAATATTAGATATAATATCTTCTAAAATATCTAAATCTTTATTTATCTCTTGTTGAACCTCTTTATAAGTGGTAGCCTCTTTTGCATAGTCCATTAATGTATCTAAAGAGTTTTTTGATCTGTTTTTATTTATTATATTTAAAACACCATCTTTTGTCATATTTCTAAAACTATCTTTACCATAAAGCAACCCTTTTGATAAAGTTTCTAAAGATATATTGCTATCTTTTATCTCTTTTGCTAAAGTATCAATATTTAGATTTTTATTAAAATAGTTTTGATATTGTTGAAGTTTATTTATTATACTATCTAAAGATAACTCCTCATATTGAACTAATATCTTTTTTACAAGTGTTTTTTCATATATCCCTAACTCTAACTCATTTTGATAATGTTTTATATCAAATGGTAGTAAAGAAGCTATATTTAACTCATAAAGTTTAAAAGCATTTATCCTTTGACCATCTCTGTGAGTAGTAATAGGGTTATCTATTAAAACTTTAAATATATCATTTATAAATCTTGTCATAAGTGGCTTATAAGAACGCTCATCATAAGAGAATTTATTCATAATTTTATCTAAACACTCATCTAGTTTCTCTTTTGTATATGAGGAGTTTGTTATATTAAATATCTCATAGATACTATTTTTAAATTCACTTATAACCTCTTTATCTTTTTTAATTACAACTTTTGAAACTAATTGAGTTACAATATCTAAAGACTCTTTATATAGCTCTTTTCTAAGAGTTATATTTAAATAACTTGGTTTCTCTATCCCATCTGTAGAGATTTTTTTTATCCTTTGACTCAAAATCTCATCTGTAATTTTTAACTTTTCTATCCATTTCTCTTTTATCTCTACCTCTAAATCTTTATTAATATTAAAATCTTTTTGCTCTAAAACTTCTGCTTTTTTCTCAATAACTAAATCTATTAATTCCCTATTTTTAGTTTGAATATAATCTTTTTTAATATCATAAAGTTTATCTTCTACTTTATTTTCATTATTTTGAGTGTTATGTTTTCTTTTGAAGTCTATTAGAAAGTTTTTTATATTATTTAAATCTTTATTAACTGTATCATTTAAAGCTTTTAGTGCATCATATTTAAAAAATTGATTTAATCTTACCCTAAAATCTTTAAAACCATCATCAATACCAACTGATTGAAGATTAGGTAAAGATATATAACCTTTTATAGGGTCTTTTTCTATTTTTCCATTACTCTCTAAATAAGCCCTTGGGGATACTTTAAATATATTTTGTTCTCTATAAATATTATATTTTTTAAGCTCTTGATATAATATATTCATATACTCTTGTATTTGTGTATCACTACCATCTTTATTATTAAAAATAATATGATTATCAAATTTTGATGCAACAACTATTGTTTTATCTATCAAAGATACACCATCTTTTGCAGTTTGATTTAAAAACTCAACTTGTGTATCTGTAAAGCTTACCCTATCAGCTATAGATACCATCATAATTATAACATCTGCTTCATCTGTATATTTTTTTGCTTGTTCAAGATGAAGTTTTGTAGGTGAATCAAAACCCGGAACATCATATATAACAATATCTTCCATATCTTTTAATTGAGTAGATTTTATTGTTATATTTTTTACAGCCATAGACCTATCTTCACCTATTATATATGGTCTTACACTCTCTTGGATATTCTCTTTGATAATTCTTTCAGGTTGATTTATATATTTATATAGCTCATTTTTATTTGCTATCATTATCTCTATATCTTTAACCTCTTTTGGTTTTTCAGCAAAATCTTTACTTTTTACAACTTTATTTAATTTTTTAATATCTAAAGTTTCAAAATCAAGCTCCGGTAATTTTATTTTTTCACAAAGAGCATTAAATCTTAATATAAACTCCTCTTTTGTATAGAAGTTTATTACAGCTTCATCTTTATCTTTATCTGATTCTATTTTTGCTGTTGTAAAAGTACATCTACTTATAGCATTTGGTAAATAATCTTGATTTAAAAGTGAATTTGCCATAGTTGATTTACCAGCTTTTTCAAGACCAATAATAGCTACTTCAAATTTCTGATTTTTTAACTTAGTTCTCCATTTATCTATACTTTTTGTAATTTTAGATAAATTATCTATCTCTTTATTATCTATTATTATTCTATTTGATATACTATTTATATCATCTATAATAGGGGTGTATCTATTTATCTCTTTTAATAATTCTAATTTTGTTTTTATATTTGACATTATAGCTTCCTCTGTATTATCTATCTATTTTTAATATAATGTGATTTTACCTAAAATAATATAAAAAAACTAAATCTTTATCTCAAAACAAGCACCATAATAACTATTACCATTATATTCATATTCTAAATTTTTAGCTTCTATTGTACCATTTAATTTTTCAACAATCTGTTTTGACAAATAAAGACCTATACCTGTACCACCTAAACTCTCTTTAGATGTAAAATTTGCTTTAAAAATTTTATCTATAATATCTAAAGGTATCCCATTTGCATTATCTATAATTTTTATTAATAACTTACCATCAACCATATCAACATCAAAAATAATAATTT
>JAYELQ010000341.1:0-4415 GCA_034717655.1 Campylobacterota bacterium | reverse complement strand
GTTGTAATATCTAAAGTCATAGACTGTGAAATATTAAAAGATTTGAAGTTAGTACTTCAATCTTAATAGAATATACTTTTTAACTAAAAGTTAGATTATATATTCATAAATAGATTATACGAGGATAATAAAATGGAAAATAATAAAGATTTGTCAGAAGATGACTTTAAAAAATATAAAATAGAAACTATATTTGATAAAGAAAGCTTGGAAGTTATTGCAAATATAGATGTATTCAATACAGAAATCTTCAATGATAATAGAGGTGTTACAGGAAGTGTTAGTTTTTCTTCTAATGATTATACAGAAACTATGAATAAAAATTCAAAATCAATTAGTAACTGTATGGTATAATTAAAAATGATCAAAACATATTTTAGACTTTATCGTAGATTTTTATCAATAGATTTAGTTAATTCCTTAAGAAAAGAGGGAAGAAATGATAAAATAATATTTGATTTTTTTAAAACATTAATTGTTTTAGTTAAAAAGGATAATAGTTCAGAAAATAAAAATCAAAGTTTAAATGATTTAGAAGAAATAATTTTAGAATATGAAAAAATATATAATACTCCTCATAGGTTTAAAATCCATCAAAGTTTAACAAATGAAGATAAGTTTGATATAAATAATTTTATGAAATATTTCCCTGAAATTATTAAAACTAATATATTAAATGAATTAGCTTACTCTATAGCTTTATTTCAAAAACTTTCTATAAATGAAGAGTTTGAAAGCAACTTAATCAGTAATAAAATTTCAGGATTACACCTGCAATCAATAATAGAGTTTAATAATGCTATATCTCATATTCACAAATGTTATAGTAGTAATAAAGATATAGAGGGAAATATAAAAAAAGCTATTATTCATCTCTATAGAGGTGTATTAGATATTTATAAAACTCTCATATTACATAAAAAAGGTACTTTTTCATCTCAAGAAATATTAGACTTAACAAATTTAAGACTATTAGAAGTTCATAATATAGGTGAAAGTATTGAATTTAAAAAACAAGACAATTCAATAATAAATAAATATAAAGAACTTATTAAAAAACTTTATAAAATCACATAAAGAATAAGGTAGATTATGATAAAAAGTTTTTTTGGTACTAAAGAGTATAGACTTTGGGCTTGGGGTGGATTATTATTATTATTTCTAATCACTTGGCTACAAGTTTATATGACAGTTCTTATAAATGAATGGTATGGGGAGTTTTATAATATTCTTCAAAAAGCAGATGATATAGATGCTTTTTGGAACTCTATGATAAAATTTTCTTACCTTGCTATCCCTTATGTTTTTATAGCTATGGGTGTATTTTATTTTGCTCAACATTATGCTTTTAGATGGAGAGAAGCTATAACATATTATTATATCCCTTTATGGGAAAAATGCCCTTCAAATATAGAGGGGGCTTCTCAAAGAATACAACAAGATACTTATGAGTTTGCAAAATCATTAGAAAGTTTAGGCTTAGGTTTATTTAAAGCTATATTAACTCTTATAGCTTTTATACCTATACTATGGAGTTTATCAGAACATGTAACTATACCTATATTTAAAGATATAGAGGGTTCTTTAGTTTATTTAGCACTATTAACTTCAATAGGTGGTATGTTTATATCTTATTTTGTTGGTATAAAATTACCGGGAATAGAATATGATAATCAAAAAGTTGAAGCTAGTTATAGGAAACAGTTAGTTTATAGTGAAGATGATAAATCTTATGCAAATAGAGAAACACTGTTTGAACTTTTTATAGGTCTAAGAGTCAATTATTTTAGAATGTTTAATCACTACTCTTATTTTTCATTATGGGGTAATTTATATGGTCAAGTTATGATTATAGTTCCATATCTTATTATGGCTCCATCTCTTTTTGTAGGAGTTATAACACTTGGGGTGGTAACACAAACAGGAAATGCTTTTGGTAAAGTAAATGATAGTTTTTCATATCTTATAGACCATTGGACAGATATAACAAAGTTTTTATCTGTTATTAAAAGATTAAAAGAGTTTGAGAAGTTATTATTAGAAAAAAATAGCCATAGTTAAAACTACGGCTATTTTTTATTATATTTTTTCATAGCTTTTTTTATATCTTTATAAAATATATGGTGTGGAGTAAAATATATATTTTTATATTTTTTATTTCTAAAATGCGATACCACACCTATAAAATTATATCTCTCAATCTTATTTTTAATAGTGGTCATAACGACAGGACCACCTGAAGCACCTTTGTACCCTATACAATCACTTGCACCATACATATTATCAAAAGACCAAACTTTACATTTTTTATCATAAGTCAAAGCTGAACCAAAATCCCCTATATCTGATGAATACCCAGCTAATGAAGAGAAATGTTTTTTATTATTTTTTTGTAAAGTAGTAAAACTATTTTTTGTTATAAACATAGGTTTAACATCTTTTTTAGAAATAGGAGTATCTAATATTAAAATAGCATAATCTGTAGTAGTTTTTAACTTTTTATCATTAAAATTACTATCTTTATAGATAGATGCTCTTCTATAATCAACTACACCTCTATTGTTTTTTATAATAAATTTTAAATCACCTGCTGTTTCATCATAATTAGTTAAACAGTGAGAAGCTGTAATAATAACTCTTAATTTATTATAAGAGCCATCAGATATAAGTGTAGCTGAACATTTTCCTATATCTGTTTTATATTTTCTTTTGGAGATAAAAGTTAACTCTTTTGGTATAATCAATCTTCCTATTGACCTTGTCCAAATAGGTGAATTATCTACAACCTTTTCTCTTCTATCATTTTTAGCACTATCTAAATGAGATAATATCTTTTTAGTTTTCTTTATTTTATTTTCAACTTTTTTATTGTGTAATAATTTATATGATTTTTTATAAAGAGCTAAAGATTGTTTATACTTTTTAATTTTATAATACTGGTCACCTTGTTTCTCATATATGCTAGATATTTTAGATTTAGCTACACTGCTTTTTAACTCCAAAGCTTTTTTATACCAAAACATAGCTTTTTCAAAATTTGAAATTCTTTTAAAATTATCACCTAATTTTAAGTAACACATTTTTAATTTTAACTTTGAACTGATTAAATTATTGTCATAAGATATATTATAATACTTAATAGCTTTTATATAATCACCTTGAATATAAGCTTTATTTGCTATATCTAAACTATTTGAAAAAGATAATGTTATACTAAATATTAAAATAAAAAAGCTCTTCACTATTTCCACTCTTCCCTAAAACTTTACTTTTAGATGAAGTTACTAAACCCCACCCTAAAGATGTTGCTTTTTCTAAAAACTCATCTCTACATAAATCTATAGCTTTAGTATCTAAAACTACCCCATTTTTATCTCTTTTTATACCCTTCCCAACTTCAAATTGTGGTTTATATAATATTATAATTTTATCGTTTGCTAACCTATTGATATCTTCTATTATATATAATATACTAATAAATGATACATCGCAAGTTACTATATCATATTTTTTATCTGAATTAAATTCTCTTATATCAGTATTTTCTTTTACAATAATCTTATTATCATTCTTAATACTTTGATGTAATTGATTAGACCCAACATCTACACAAGTTACACTTTTTACATTATTTAATAATAAAACTTGAGTAAAACCACCTGTTGAAGAACCTATATCTAATGCATCTAAGTTATCTAATTTTATAGAACTATTATCATCTAAAAAATATTTTAATTTTTTTGCAGACCTACTAACAAAAAAATCATCTATATCTACAATAATATCCATATTATTCTCAACTATAAAAGATGATTTTGTTACGATTTTACCATTTACAAAAACTTTTTTTGATTTTATAAGCTCTTGTGCCTTGTTTCTACTTTGTATATTGTGTTGTTTGGTTACATATATATCTAATCTCATACTAAAATTATACAATAATCTTATTAAATCTCTATTATAATAGTATATAAAAATAATTAAATAAAATATTTAAGATTTTCTTTATACTATTTTACTAAACTTACAATACATAAAAATTAAACAAGGAATTAAAATGGCAACAGTAACATTTAAAAACGACATCGTTTGTAACTTAGCAGGAAATGAAATCAATGTAGGTGATACAGCACCAGTAACAACAGTAGTAAACTGTGACCCAATGCTTCAAGATGAGCAAATTGGTGGAGAAGGTAAAGTTCAATTAGTAATCGCAGTACCATCATTAGATACAGGTGTTTGTGATGCGGAAACAAGAAGATTTAATACAGAAGCAGCTTCATTAGAGGGTGTAGAGGTTATTACAGTTTCTATGGATTTACCATTTGCAGCAGCTAGATGGTGTGGAGCAGCTGGAATTGAAAACTTAAAAGTTTGTTCAGATTTCAGAAACAAAGATTTCGCTAACGCTTATG
>JAYELQ010000340.1:0-4435 GCA_034717655.1 Campylobacterota bacterium | reverse complement strand
TCTGGATGTTTTTTAAGATTTGTGATAATCTCTCTCTCAACTGCTTTTACAATCATAGTTACAAAAGCCCCTGGTACTCCGTGACCTGTACAATCTATAAAAAATAATAAACATTCATTTTTATCTCTTAATTCACTAAAAAGCCATATATCTCCACCAACTGTATCTTTTGGTATCCAATGTACAAAATTATCTTTAAAATAGTTATCTAAAAGCTGTTCATCTGGTAATAAAGCCCCTTGTATCATAGATGCATACTCTATAGACTCTCTTGTGTGTTTATGGGTTGCTTCTATCTCTTTTTTTGCTATATTTAAATCTTCTGTTCGCTCTTTTATTTCTAATTCTAAAGTTTCTTTTAGATTTGAAATCTCCTCTAACTCTCTTTTTGAAATTTTTATAAAAAAGAATATAAGAATTGTTAAAATAATAACTAATACACCCAAAGCCTTAATACTATTTATAATATATCTATTTAATTGTTGTTGTATAAAATCAATTTTTATATCTGCACCAACAATATATTTTGTACCTTTTTTAGTTGTATATGGGATAAAAACTGTTCTAAAAGTTCCCCATTTATCAGTAGCTTCTTCATAAACAACTTTATTATTTTTTAATACATTTTTTAATAAAGGTGTAGCTTCATCATAACTATCAAAGTAGTATGATAAATCTTTATCTTCAATCTCTTCTTGTGTTGCACTCGAAGATGTAAAATATATAACACCATCTTTTTGTGTCATAGTATAGACATACTCTACATTATTAATTTTATTTGTAAATTTTGATAAATTTATGATATTTTTCATATCTTCATTTTCAGATATAGAATCTTTATCAATAGCTCTATTAAAAAAGTCATCTCCCAAATATAATTTCGTATCATTAGCAGTAGTTTGAAGTATCTTATCAATATTTAAATATAAACTTTTTTTATCATCATTATAATTTAAATATAAGTTAAGAACACTACTTACTAATAATAAAGTAACTATAGCTACAACTATAGCTATTTTTTTATAATAGTTTTTTAATAATTTTTCAATCATAAATTATCCCTTGTATAATATATCAATTTTTTCTCTTCATCCCCATATTTAATTGTATAATATCTACAGCACTAGGTGTAACACCACTTATTTGAGATGCATTATAAAGTGTAGGGGGGTTAAACTTCTTTAGCTTCTCTATCACTTCTGTTGATAACCCTGGTAACTCATCATATATAAAATCTTCTGGTATTTTTAGATTTAACATCTTTTTCATTTTCTCTATCTGTTTTTTCTGTTTTGTAACATATCTATAATATTTTGCTTCTATTATAATTTGCTCTTTTAATGTTTTATCTAAATCTTTATAAATAGGTACAAGAGTATCAAGCTTCTCTACAGTTATACTATTTCTACCTATTAAATCAACTAAAAGTATTCTATCAGATATTTTATCTTCACCTAAGCTTTCAAGTAGTGCTAAATTCTCTTTTTTAGATGTAAACCAAATATCTTCCATATAAGATATAGCATCTTTTAAAACTGTTTGTTTATATCTCATTTTATTATAAGTTTCATCTTCTATTAAACCAAAATTATATCCATACTCCATAAGCCTTATATCTGCACTCTCTTCTCTTAAAAGGAGTCTATACTCAGCACGACTAGTGAACATTCTATAAGGTTCATTTGTACCTTTTGTTACTAAATCATCTATTAAAACACCTATATAACTCTCATCTCGTCTTAATACAAAAGGCTCTTTTTCATCTATAGAAAGTACTGCATTAATCCCTGCCATAAGCCCTTGTGCTGCTGCTTCTTCATACCCTGTAGTAGCATTGATTTGACCTGCAAGATATAAGTTTTTTATTTTCTTTGTTTCAAGAGTGTGTAGTAACTCTGTTGGGTCTATATAATCATACTCAATAGCATAAGCATATCTTACTATTTTTGCATTTTCAAGACCTTTTATCGATTTGATTTTCTCTTTTTGTACATCTATAGGCAGTGATGAGCTAAGACCATTTACATAATACTCATTTGCGTTTAATGTTTGAGGTTCCAAAAATAGCTGATGTCTGTTTCTCTCTGAAAATCTACTAACTTTATCTTCAATACTTGGACAATATCTAGGACCAGTTCCCTCTATTTGACCTGTAAAAAGTGGAGCTCTATCAAAATTAGTTCTTATTATATTATGTGTATCTTCATTTGTATATGTTATAAAACAAGGTAATTGAGTAGGGTTAAATGTTGTTTTATCTGTTCTAAAACTAAAAGGGTGTGGAGTTTCATCTCCACCGTGTTCTTCCATAACTGAAAAATCTATACTATTTACATTTATTCTAGCAGGTGTACCTGTTTTTAATCTTCCAACATTTAAATTTAACTCTTTTAATTGTGTAGATATTGTAGTAGCTGGTTGCTCCCAAGCTCTTCCTGCTGGATATTGAGACTCCCCTATATGGATAAGCCCTTTCATAAAAGTACCTGTAGTTAATATAACTTTTTTAGCTTCAAAAGACTCTCCAAGTTTTGTATTTACACCATATACTATATTATCTTTTTCAATTAAAGTAGATACCTCATCTTGATAGACATCTAAGTTTGGAGTATTTAAACATACATCTCTCATATATATACGATAAGCATCCATATCTATTTGAGCTCTACTACCTTGAACAGCAGCCCCCTTACTACTATTTAATATACGAAATTGAATACCAGTAGCATCTGTACAAAGCCCCATCTCTCCACCTAAAGCATCTATCTCTTTTACAAGATGCCCTTTTGCAAGTCCACCAATAGCAGGGTTACAACTAGCTGCTCCTATTTGTTCTACTAACATTGTTATAAGTAAAGTTTGTTTACCCATACGAGCTGATACAAGTGATGCTTCTATACCTGCATGACCTCCACCTACTACTATTACATCATACTTCAAATTAATCTTCTCCTAATTTTTTGCTATTATTTATAATCTCTTCTAAAAAAGATTGTTTTTCAAGAATATAATCAGCTATATCCCTTAATACTCCATCTCCACCTTTTGAAGCTGTAACTATATCTACACTATTTTTTATATAATATCTAGCATCATTTGGTGTAGCACTTAGTCCACATCTACAAAGTATTGATAAATCTATAATATCATCACCAATATATGCTATATTTTCATCTTTTAACTCATATCGTTTCTTAAACTCTTGATACTCTTTTAATTTATCTTTTATTCCGTGTTTATGAAAATCTAGTTTTAACTCATCACATCTATTTTTTACTACATCAGATTCTCTTCCCGTTATAGCCCCAACTATAAAACCATACTTTTTAAGATGAGATATTATTTGCCCATCTTTTACATTGTATCTTTTATATTCAACTCCACTATCATCATATATAATTCCACCATCAGTAAGAACTCCATCTACATCAAATAGTATTGCTTTTATATTTTTTGCTTTTTTTTCACACTCTTGATTATTAAAAACCATTGTTATAACCCTAAATCATACATCTGTACAATACCCACTAATTTATCTTGTTCTACAACTAAAAGTGAATTTATTTTTATTTTATTCATAAAATCACTTGCTACTATCACTTTTTCATTTTGCCCTATTGTTTTTGGTTCTTTTGACATAATATCTTTTGCTTTTAAACTAAAAAAGATTTCCTCTTTAGTTTGCATAGTTCTTCTTATATCACCATCTGTGATAATCCCTTTTATTTTACCTTTTTTCATAACAATAACAAGTCCATATTTACCATTTGTAATGATATTTATAATATCTTTTATAGATGCTTTAGGGTTACAAATAGGTAAATTCTCTTTTTTCATAACATCTTTGATTGTTGTAAGAAGCTTTTTACCCAAACTTCCCCCCGGATGAAACATAGCAAAATTATCATCTTTAAAATTTCTAAGCTTCATCAAACAAACAGCTATAGCATCACCCATAACTAAAGTTGAAGTTGTAGATGACATAGGTGCTAAACTCAAAGGACATCCCTCATCATCAATAGATATATCAATATGATAAGTTGTATTTTTAGCTAAAGTTGATTTTTTATTACCACTCATAGATATAGTAGTATTATCTCTTGATTTTAAAAATGGTATTAGCTTTAACACCTCATCAGTTTCACCTGAATATGATATAAGAAGTACAATATCATCTTGCTCAATCATACCCAAATCACCGTGATAAGCTTCCCCTGGATGTAAGAAAAAACTAGGTGTTCCTGTACTTGCAAGAGTTGCTGCTATTTTTTTTGCTATCAATCCAGATTTACCCATTCCAGATATTATTAACTTACCTTTTGAATTTAATATAACTTTTATAGATTTTATAAAATCATTTGTTAATTTATCTGATAAATTTATTATCTCATTTGCCTCTATCTCTATTAACTCTTTTGCTATATTTAAAATATCC
>JAYELQ010000339.1:17177-19483 GCA_034717655.1 Campylobacterota bacterium | reverse complement strand
TTGCATAGTCAAGAATATTAAACTTCTTTCCCTTTTGCTGTGCTTCAAGAGTTAATTTATCAATATCTATCCCTACTAATATTCTCAACTTATCAACATTATTAAGAAGTGAAGCGATTTTTTTAAAACCACTTATTCTAAAATAAGCAATTAAAAATTCTAAATTCTTAATCTCATAGTATGTAAGTATATCTTTTAATCTATTTTCTAAGGTATTAGTACCTTGATTTGTAAAAAATTTTGAACTCATATTTTATTATATTTCCAATTCTTTTATAATTATATTTAGTTATTAAATTATAACATATTACAATATAACCATATATTATTTAGTTTATAAAATTGACTTTTTTCAACAAATGAGATATCTTCACCATTTGATAAAATATTTGCTTTAAATGTAACAGTAGCTTCTGTAGGGGAGTATGAATTTGATTCTAATATCTCTAATGATAAAAATTCACAACTTGTTGAAAACTCAACAATATCTTTTGTCCATTGTTTTATATCAGTAGAAAAATCTGGATTATTGGGGTGTGTAGTTTTGATGATATATTTTGGTAAGTTTAAGTAAAATGCACAATATCTCGATCTCATTAAATCTAATGCAGTTTTTGGATTTGCCCCTTTATGAAAAGGTTGGCAACATTTTTTATATTTTTTTCCACTGCCACAAGGGCAAGTGGAATTTACTGAAAATTTTATGCTAAATCTTTCTTTTGTTTTTCTAATCTTCTTCTTTTTGTAGGGTCTAGTTCTCTTTTTCTAATTCTAACAGATACAGGAGTAACTTCAACTAACTCATCATCTTCAATCCACTCTAAAGCATGCTCTAAAGACATATCTTTAGCAGGGATAATTTTGATAGCTTCATCAGCTCCACTACTTCTTACATTTGATTGTTGTTTAGCTTTTACAGGATTAACATCAAGGTCATTTGCTCTTGCGTGCTCACCTATTACCATACCACCATAAACTTTATCTTGTGGAGATACGAACATTAAACCTCTATCTTGAAGATTGAATATAGAGTATGCTACAGCTTCACCTTGCTCCATAGATACTAAAGCACCATTCATTCTACTTGTAACAGTTCCTGAATATGGTCTAAACTCTAAAAATGAATGGTTCATAACACCCTCACCTTTTGTATCAGTTAAGAACTGACCTCTATAACCGATAAGTCCACGAGCAGGAATTTCAAACTCAACTCTAGTTTGCCCATCACCCATTGGAATCATATTTGACATTACAGCTTTTCTTTTACCTAAAGTTTCAATTACAGAACCAGAAAATTCATCAGGAACATCACAAACAAGATGCTCAAAAGGCTCACACTTAACACCATCAATCATTTTTACAATAACTTCTGGTCTAGATATAGAAAATTCAAAACCTTCTCTTCTCATATTTTCAGCAAGAATAGTGATTTGTAACTCACCTCTTCCTCTTACTTCAAAAGCAGCTTCCCCTTTTGCTTCGTATTGCATAGCAATATTTGTATTCATCTCAGCATCAAGTCTCTCTTGAATTTTGTTAGAAGTTACAAATTTACCTTCAGTTCCAGCTAATGGAGAGTTATTAACTGCAAATGTTACAGATAAAGTTGGCTCTTCAATATGTAATGGGTCAAGAGGCATAGGGTTTTTAGGGTCACATAAAGAATCACCAACATCAACAGTTTCAAAACCAGCAATAGCAACAATATCACCGTGACCAGCTTTTTGGATATCCATTTTTTCTAAACCTTTAAAACCAATAAGTTTAGTAATTCTACCATTTACTTTTTCACCATCAGCTTTAACTAAAGTTACAGTTTCACCCATAGATATAGTACCGTTGAAAATTCTTGCGATACCTATTTTACCAATAAAGTTATCATAACCTAAAGTAAATACTTGAAGTTGAAGACCATTATCATCAGAACCAGTTGGAGCAGGAACCTCTTCTAAAATCATATCAAGTAAAGGTATCATATTATCATTATCATCATCTAAAGCTAATTTAGAGATACCATTTTTAGCTGCCGCATAAACTACAGGAAATTCAAGTTGCTCTTCAGTTGCACCCATTTGGTCAAAAAGGTCAAATACCTCATCTACAACTCTATCAGGTTCACCAGCTGGTTTGTCAATTTTATTTACAACAACAATTGGTCTATGTCCAATCTCAAGTGCTTTTTTAACAACAAACTTAGTTTGAGGCATAACACCCTCTTGTGCATCAACAAGTAAAAGTACACTATCAACCATTTTTAAAACACGCTCAACCTCTCCACCAAAATCAGCATGGCCCGGAGTATCTAT
>JAYELQ010000339.1:0-17077 GCA_034717655.1 Campylobacterota bacterium | reverse complement strand
AGCTTTATAATCTTTAGAAAAATCTAAAAACCAATTAGCATAATCATCATCAGCAAAAAATATAGCTTTTTCATTTGTAGATTCTTTATCATTAGTAAAACAATCATCAACTATATCAAAAGGGATATCAACTCCAACTTTATATAAGTGTGTACAAAAATCTTTCATATGTGTTTGCATAGTCTCACTAGCTTCACCACTATCATCATATATAAGAATATCACCTCTCTCCATAACATGTGGTAAATTTCCTATCACATCTACCCCTACACCTTTTTTTACACCCAATTCACTTTTAGCAAATGTAGAAGCTCTATAATCAGCACTACATAAAACAGGGTCTGTATCTTCCAACATATTACATAAAGAACTAGCCCTTCTTATATTCTCCAAACCAAAACTATGTCCACTTTTTGCATAAATATATACTTGCATTTTTTCCCTTTTTTCTTTTATTTTATTTATAGTTCAATCTTCCAAACTGTACCATTCTCACCACCAAATAGTATCATATTGTTTACTAAATTCATATTAGACACTTTTGTATTAAATGTACCTATTAAATTATCATTTTTATAAAACTTCCCACTATTTGTAATAATATATATGTCACTTCCATAAACTATAGGTTTTGCTATGATTTTATCTTCTAAATCATATACACTATTTATATTTAAATCACTATCAAGTTTATATATAGTTCCATTATTATCAGCTACAATCACCTCATCATCTGCTACAAATATATTTGAAGATGGTGTTAAAGCTATACTATCAACGAACTCTTTTGAACTATCATATTTTTTTAATACTCCATCTAAATCTATTGCAAAATAAGAGTTATCAAGAGTTAAAATCTCAGCTATTATACCAACCCCACCAAAATCTATAGTTTTTGAGATACTGTTACTCTCTTTATCTAAAAATATTATTTTAGAATAATTTGTACCAAATATAACTTCATCTGAAGTTTGTGATAACTTTCCAGATGTTCCTAAATCATCAATAAGTTTAATATTTGATGTTTCTATATTATCAACACCTTTTATAAATAAAGTGGCATTAGTTTGATTATTGTCTTGATTATAAAGTGGAATATATAATTTTTCATTAGATAATATTGGTTTATATACTACACTTAATCCAAAACCACTTAACTCTTCATCTATATTTTTATTTGTTAAATCAACAAAAGTATCTGAAAAAGTTCCATAATATATAGTGCTATTATCTACAACCAAACCATCATATATTATACCATTAGCCTCATCTATTTTAGATAGATTACCATCTTTATCTATTGTTGATATTATAGAGTTACTAGCACCAAAAACATATCCATCATTATATGGATATACTGTAGAATATATTATATAATCTGTATTAGCTAATAGTTGTGGTTTGATATTATAATCAGTACCTAAGTAAGTAAACTCTTTATTTTTATCACCTATTGTATATATAGTATTAAAATCTTTATCATATTTACCATCTACTCCATCAACTAAAGCTATACTTTGAAGTGGTTTTAAAATAATATTTTTATCTAAACTACTATCTAATACTTGAGGTTGATAACCTTTTTTGTATGCTACTAATCTTGAAGGTTTTGAGGGTGAACTATAAGTAAAATTTCCATCTTTATTTGTAGTAACTACTATTTTATTATCAGAAACAACTAAAACATCTCTTAAAACCTGCCCTTGCTCATTTTTGATAATATTAGTCGTATTATATACACTTGAACTATCTACATCAACTAAAGCAAAAGATGTAAACTTATTGTACCAATTCTTAGATACAACAGAACCAGACTTTGATATATAACCCTCCCCTACTAACTCCCAAGTATCTCCATTTAAAGCATAAATATATGGATTTGTAACTTCACCTACATTTTTAAATATAGGTTTTAAATTCATCTGTCCATCTATAGTAGTAGGCTCTATAACTTTTGTATCAGTACCTTGAACTGTTGTAGATACCCCTAATTTAAATACACCTATATTTGGAAAATCTTCAGGTTTATCTTTGATATCTTCAAAAGATAAAGTTAAAGATTGTTTCATATCTACATTTGAAAGTATCATAATTACATTTGCTGACATCAAAAGTGGTTTAATAGGTGCTGCTGCTATATATATATCTATTATCTCTTCAAAATTCAGATTATAATCTGGTAAAAGAAGTGGTAGTTTCATACTATCAGTTCCATTATTCTCAAAAGTAACTTGATTTGTATTATCTTCTAAAAATATAGCATAATTCTCATCACTATCACTTACATATTCACTTACAAGTTCACCATTTTCATAACCAGCACTAAATGGGATAAAACCACTATTATTAAAATCAAATAATGATTTTTTATAATCACTATGTATATATCCATCTATAGTACTATTTTTACTATCAAATGATACCCTTTGAGGGATAAGATTTTCATCTAAAAATAGAAACTTTTTTTGTTTATCCTCTTTGTGTATATATGATGATGCACTATATACCCATAACCCCTCATCTTTAGATATATCTGAAAAACTCTCTATACCACTATACTCTTTATTATCACCTAATTTCCAAGAACCATCACTATATTTCCAATATATCGCATTTGGGTCTATCTCTTTTATATTTGAGATATCTTCTATAGTTCCTATTAAGTTCCACCCTTTTTTGATATCTATCTCATTATCTATTTTTTCGGATAGATTAGATATAGAAACCTCATCTAAAGCTTGTATCCATATACCTTGAGATGAATTTATAGTTGTTAACTCTTCTATATTTTCATTTTTTATTAAATTATTATAGCTCTCATCAAAAGAGTATGCTTTCCAATTATCATCATAAGCCCAAATAGATTTGATATTTTGATTTGAGATATCAGATATATTTGTATCTGATGGTAAAGAGATTAAATTCCAACCTTTCTCTAAATCTATTGCATTTATATTTACAGAACTTAAAATCGCACAACAAACTATACTATATTTAATTTTTTTCATATTATTTTCTCCTAATATTTTATTTTAATCATCTCTA
Source organism: Campylobacterota bacterium (assembly GCA_034717655.1). GTDB lineage: Bacteria > Campylobacterota > Campylobacteria > Campylobacterales > Arcobacteraceae > JAIOSF01. The sequence continues at coordinate 14,032 of JAYELQ010000339.1, read as the reverse complement.
TAATCTCATTCTTTATAAAAAGTAAATTTTTATAAATATCTTTTAAATCATTAATATTAGTAGAATTAAAATCATGACTTACAAAATATTGATATTTATGCTCCCCTAGTTTTTCTAAGATAATAAAATTCCAAGTTGCTCCAACAATATAAGCCCCTCTCATACTCATCTCATTATTTAATTCAATAGAACTAATTAATTCAGCTAAAAGTTGTGGTTCGGGGTCTCTATCTACTACCCCTTTTTTAAACTCTTGAATAAAAAAATATGGCTTTTCTGCTTTCTTTATACCTTTAGAAAAAATAAAATCAGCTTCACCATTTAAAATAAACTTATCTGTTTCATAAGTTAATCTTTCATTTGAGAAACTTCTAATATCATTATCTAATAAAAAGAAATCAATATAATTTAATAGTGGTATAATAAAATTTACTTTTAAATCTTCTTCATGATATAATTTCATTAAACTAATATTTCTACTTATTAGTTTTTCTAAAAATTGAATATTCTCATCTGATATTTTTATATTATTTATAAACCATTTATCAAAAATATCACTTTTATGAATATTATATTTTATATCTACAATATTTTCTAACTCTTGAGATGTTATTTTGCTAAAACTATAAATGGGAATACCATTCTCATTTTTCCCCTCTAACTTATTGACTTTATTTTTTAATTTGTCTATCTCTATTAAAGCTTGTTTTAACTCTTCACTCATCTATTTGTCCTTACTTTGAATATCTATTACATCTAATATTAAACTTCATCTCTATAAAATCACAAATAGTTATATAGATACCGATTAACTCTTCAGTTGCATTATAAATCATATTTATATTATCCACTACCTCTTGTTGATTAAAACTATACTCGTGTGCTATCTCGTTTCTAATCTCTCTTAATCTTAGCCATCTATTTTTATCTAATATCTCTAACTCTTCTAATCTATTTAATATATCTAAAAAAGTCATTTTTTTAATATTCTCTTTTCCTAAGTTTAAAATAGCTTTGAATATAGATTCACCCATAGTATCTTGTAGTTTTGAAAATCTAAAATTTAATTGGTCTATGAAACTACTTGATATTTTATCTATTTTTAAATATTTATCTAAATCTAATGGGATAACTTCACTACCTAAATACTCTTTAGCATCTTGTAACTTTTCAATATGTTTATTAGATTTATATAGTTTTTCTTTAATTACTTCATCTTGAGTTAATCTCATTTATAAACCCAAAAACCATCATAATTATCTATAAAACTCAAACTTTCATACCCTGCATCTATTGCTAGTTTTGTTTTAACAGCATCACTAGAGTAAAACTTCCAAGTTTGAGTGATATTATTCCAAGCCCATATAGTTTGAATATCTTTAAAGATACTCATATCTGTTATAGTTGCACTACTTACTAAATTCCAACCTGACTTTAGTGTAGATATATCTAATATACTATTCTCTTTACTAAGCTCTAAAGATATATCTTTATTATCTTTTACTTTTACCCAATATCCTTGATTTAAAACTATATCTTTTATCTCATTGTTAAGTGAACTACTCCAAGTACCATCTAAATAGGTAAAAATAGCATCTATATTATTATTTGTTAATATTTCACTACTATCTAAACCAACTAAGTTCCAACCTTGAGTAACTGTTTTGCTAATAGTATTTATCTCTTCTTGATTACTACTATCTTGTAAAACTATAAAGTTTACTGTTTTTATAGATGAAGAGGATTCACTATCACTTACTTTAAAAGTAAACTTATCTATCCCTACAAAATCACTATTAGGAGTATATTTAAAAACTCCATTATTAAACTCTAACTCTCCATTAGATGTATTTGTTTCTAAAGAGAAAATAATATTATTTTGATTGATATTTAAGTTATTTGATATTGATTTTCCAGCTTCTAACTTATATGAATAGTGTGGTATATCTTCTATACTAATATTTAAAATAGGCTTATCTATAGATATATAAGCTAAATCAGATAATATCATATTATCTTCATCATCTTCTACAAGATAATTTATAGCATAAGTTCCATTTGTAGAGAAATCATAACTTCCACTAAATAATCCACTATTTGAGTTATAAGTTAATTCTACTTTTTCAGAATTTATAACCTTTGCACTCCCTACATCTTGTGGGGCTGTTGGTGGTAATATAAGTGCATATACTTTTGTAATACTTGGATAGTTTAGAGTTATATTCACATCTAAACTTAAAGTTTTTATACCATCTATATCTGTTAATGTATAAATTAAGTTATCATCTTTTGCTGTATAATCATTAAAATCAGGAAATCCCCCTGTCATAGCATAATCAGAAATTTTTTGTTGATTTGTACTATTGCTATAATATTGTGGATTTATACCCACTCCATATTTTAGAAGTTTTTTATTAAAATTTTTAGTAGAGTTTGTAAATGATGTGTTTAAATCATTACCTTTTTTCATATTAGTTAAAAAATATTTAGAAAAACTAACTCCAAAAGGGTCCATATATGTAGGATTTGAAGCATCTGCTGAAGATATAATAACTCTATCTCCATAAGTATCATTATTTAAATCATCAAATATACTTCCACTATAACAAGCATCAAATACAGCTACAATTTTTCTATGGGTATTAGTTTGAAAATTATCAAAAAGAGTTTTAATCTGAGTTGAAGTTACATCTTTATTTGCTGATACTTTTATAAGGTTTACATCTCCGTGGTCAACCATATAAAAAACTAAAGGTCTTGAAGAGTTATTTTCTAAACTATCTACCAAAGTTGTTACATCACTCCAAGAAAAATTTGTATTATTATAAGTTACATCATCTTTAACTTTATCATTATTAATATCTAATATAGTTTGAGCCCCGTTTGGATTAAAATAAAATATATCTTCACTTTTTAATCCAAATTTTATAAGAGTTTTATATACATTATTTCCTATTTTATTAATAGAAAATCTTAACTTATCAACATCATTTGTTACAGTTAATCCAGATGGTAAATTATCACTATCTATATGACCTACAACTATAACAGCTTGAGAGTTTTTAAGCTTATCTATATTTGATAAAGTTGAAGTTTCCAATGGCTCTATATTTTTTATTTTGAAATTTATACTATCACTTAAACCTTTTGCAGATATTGTTATAGTTACTTCTCCATTATTATAAAATACAATTTTATTCCCATAAACTTGAGCTATAGAGTTATCTGAAGATGTTAATTGATATTGAGATGTTGTTAGCTCTTTAAATATATTTGTAATAGTGTTATCGTAAGATAATAATGCATTTAATATCACCATATTTTGACCATCTACAACCACTTCACCATCAAGACCATCTTTTGTTCTAAGTTGTAAATCCAAAGTTGGCATAGTGTTTTTCTCATTTTCAGAGATTAGAGTTATACTAGATAATACTCTAGCAAAATTATTATCATCATTCATAACTCTTAGATTATAATCACCCAATAATTGATAATTTGGAAAAGTTATCTCTAAAGTGTTGTTATCTATTAAAGTTGTTGTAGTTTCAAGATATTTATCTATAGTTACAACACCTCCAAGTTTTGAAGATACAACCATAGCAGCATCTATAAAATCAAAGTCATTTACATCTCCAGATATTTTAATAGTATCTAAATATACTGGATTTGTTTTATCTGTTATATCAAGAACTACAATACCATTATAACTATCTGCTACATAAAGTAAATTACCCTCTCTTTTTGTAAACCAAACAAAATCATTTGTATCATAAGAACCTATTACAATTGAATTATTATTTTCATCAATCATATTATTTTCATCTAATATAAGGAGTCCATCATATCCAGCACTTATATAAGCATATCCATCATCAAATACCAAAGATGTTATTTGTTGTTTTGGAAGATTAAAATCTATATCAGTATCAGCATTATTAAAAGTGCTTAAATCTAATTTTAATATCTGATTTTGATATGTAGTTATATAAAGATTTCCATCTTTTACAATAGAATTTATAGAATAGTAATTCCCAGCAGAACTATAAACTTCTGCTAATGTATCATTAAATATAGTTTTAATATATAAGCTATCACTTACATCAAATAATGCTACAGAACCCCAACCAGTTGAAATAACTGCCACTTTTGAATATGTTGTACCATTTATATTTATATTATTTACTATTTGAATAGATTTAGCTGAACTTGTTTCACTTATCCACTCATCTATAATATTATTATAATCTATAATATTAATAGTTCTTTTACTCCCCAAAGAGATGTTATTCTCTAAGTCATATATAATTAATCCATAATCATCTACAACATAAGCCAATCCATTTTGAACTAACATCTGGTTTGCATTTGTCATAGACCTATTATTATTACCATCAAATGTGATATTCTGTAAAGATAAATTCTCTTTTATAGTTTCATTTATATCTGATTTTTTAGTTAATTCTAAACTATTTACATTATCTAATATTTTAAATGATGTTTTATAATCTGGTTTTTGTAGATTTGATAAATCTGTAACAACAACTCCACCTTGTGTACCACTATCTACACCACTTGAGTTTGTATATGTAAAATATGTAGTATATCCATCTACTAATACACTATTTGTTTTACCTGAAATTTTTTGTGTGTTATAAACCATATCTTCCATACTATTTGGTTTTGTGATATCACTAATTACAACACCATTAAAACCATTTGCACTATAAGAATAACCATTATATATATCTACACTTGTTGTATCTCCAGATGCATTAAATTTTGCAAACTCTTTTAACTGTGTAGGTGTTGATATATCAAGAACTAATACACCATCTTCTTTATTTGCTACTACTATTTTATCATCAGATAAACTCATCTTAATAGATTTACCATTTGTAGTAAAAGATGTTCCTATTTGTGTTAAATCTGATTTATTTAGTATATCTATCCCTTTATCAAGTTTTGCAACATATATATAATCATCTTTTATTAAGATATCGTGAACAGATGAACTACTATATGAAGATAATATATCTCCACTAAAATCTGTTTTAACTACACCATTATCTCCATTTGCAATATATAAATTATTATTATCAATATCTACTTCAAAAGCCCAAGAAGAATATCCAGTAGTAAAATTAGAATCTTGTGTTAGTTGATTATTTAGAAAAATAATAGAAGATTTATTATCATCTTCAATATCTGAAAAATCAACTGTAGATATTATAATATTTGATGATGTAAACTCTATATCTTTTACAGCTTGATTTTTAGTAGTTTCATAAAAACCATCTGAAGTTAAAATTCCATCTGTAGAGATATTAAATCTAAATAAACCAGTTCCATCACCTATATATAATTTATTATTATATATAGAGATACTATTAACATAAGTTAAATTTAAATCTTTATTATCTTTTATAAGTGTTGGAGTTTCTTTATTTGAAGACAAATCATATACTAAAACACCTGCTGTTTGACTAGAGTTATCTACTACATCATTTGCATAACCTACATATAATCTATCTTCATATATATATGTTTCTTGTGCTATTATACTAGAACCTAAACTTAAAGTATTTATTTTTAAGCTTTCGTGTGTAGAATCTGCTGTGATTATAACAGTTGTTGCATCACTAAAACCACTACCTTTAACAATTATTTTAGTCCCCTCATCTACTACAGCAACATTTGGTGAAATATCACTAATAGATACAGAACCAACATTCTCTATTGGAGTTGATATTTTTGCAAATAATAAGCTAGTTGCAAAAATAATATAAATTAAATTTTTCATTATCTTTTTTTCCTTTTATATTTTTATATTTTATTTAAAAACTTTTAAGTTAATATCTATATTTTTATTAGAGTTTAACCAAAATCCATCTCTTTTAGATATAGATTTTAATAAAATATTATTATTCTCACATATTTTATTTTTATCTATATTAGAACTTATACAACTCCATTTATGATTTATATATCCCCAAATTGTAAAATCTATATCTTCAAATATAGAAAAATCATTTGTATCTATAGGTAAAGAGATAAGTTGCCACCCATTTTTTATATTTAAAGTATCATTATTATAAGAGGTTGTATCAACATCTATATTCTCAAAACTTTCACCATAAATTGACTTTTCATATAAAAAAGAGTTATAAATATCAGATACTAATTCATTTTTATTTAAATTTTGTTCATTTTCTATAGAATATATAAACTTATCAAAAGTTGGATATAGTTTATACCTATTTATGAAATTATTTAAATTATAATTATATTTTTCTATTAAATAATAGAATAAAAAGCCATTTGTATATGGTATATAACTATCCACTTTGGAAAAACCATACTCCATATTATCAATTAATAGTTTAAAATAAGTAGATATATATTTATCTGCTTTGCTATATTCTAATTCACTTGAGGTTGCTAACCCTTCTGTAAACCATTGGTCTTTTAATTCTACATTTGCCTCATCTTTTAATATTCCAGCTTTATACTGATAAGAGTGTGTTAATTCGTGAACTAATATAGATTTTAATAACTCTTTATAATTATACTCTGTTGATATAGAGCTATTTATAAGTATCTCTGGATAATCATCACTTGTAAATGCACCCAAAGAAGCTATACTATTAACAGTAAGATTTGGGTCTGTAGCTTTTATATTTGTATTTAAAATATATACTTTTATTTTAGATGGTAATAATAAATCATCATTATTAAATTCATTATATAAGTTTTCAAGTATATCTTGTGTATTGTGTATAAAGTCAGGTAAATTTGTATCACTATTTTTTGATATCCAATTATTATTTGCAAGATTATTATCTATAAAATAATCAGCATCAAAACTCCAATATATATCAAAATGCTCTGTTGAATAGTTATAATCGGATAAAATAGTTCTATCTAATGTTTTATAAAGAGTACTTGAATATAAATTTAAAGTTAAAAATATAAATATAAATATAAAAAAAAAGAAAAAGGTAGAAACCTTTTTCTTTTTAGTGTTAATATACATTTAATTAATCAATTACTGTTAAATTCACATCTAAAGTAGTTGAGTTTCCATCAATTATCTCAGTTGTCATATCAGTATTAAAAGAAGGTACAGAAGGTGGCATAGTAATTACAAAATCTTTATTATCTGTAATCTCTATATTATCAATTCCCCACCCCATCATATTATTAAATGCAGAATCACCTGTAAAGAAACCAAATACAATTTTAGCTTTTTTACCAGCTAAGAAATCAAGTGGTAGATTATAGTTTGCCCAAGAAGGTAAAGCATTTATACCATTATTACTAAATGTAGTAGCCAATCCATTTTCATCTATATTCCATTCAACTTGATTAGTTGGTGTAATTCTTTGGATATATGTTTGACCAACAGTTACAGGCCAAGAGTAACCATTCCAAGATATTAATATCTCTTCAGAACCAGCTGTTTGATTTTCATCAGCTACAACTTCAAATCCAATAAATGCAGTATCCCAAGCAGAATCTATACCAGAAACTTCAAACCAAGTTTTTAAACTTAATGTTGCTAAAGAGTAATTAGCAAAATCAATAACTGGAGATTTAAGTGCAGTTGCTACATGTGAATCATCAGAATCATAAGTACCTGTTGCTAAGTTACCCATCCAAGCATAATTTTCACCATAAAGAGTTGGTAAAATTGTACTAGGAGCATTTGAGATATCATCTCCATACACATCGTTTGCATAACTACCTGCTATAGTTGGTAAATTACCATTATTTACAACTTGCCATACAGCAGCATCACTTGCATTAAAAGTAGAACCATCAATCTCTAATGTTTCTACACTCCAATTAGTTTCAGTATTATCAGTAAGACCATTCTCAAAATCAATACCCAATGTTGTAGGAACTTCAATAGTTGAAGCTATTCTATTTAACATAAAGTTATGTACTAATACATCACCAGCACTAGCTTCTACTTTATCTCCAGCTGTAGCAGTCTCTTCAACTGTAGGAATTTCATCTTCTCCTAAATCACCTGTAAATAAAGAATCAGGATAATCAGCTTTTCTAAAGTTAGCAATATCATAATGTGTACCATCAGCTCTAGCCATAAGCTCTAATGCAGGTATTATAGCAGGAGGGATATTATCAAGTCTATAGCTACCATCTGTATCTGTTTCATCTGTCATTGTTGCAAAACCTATAGCTTCATTTGGATTAACTGAGAAGTTTAAGATATTAGAGAAATCATTAACAGAATTTAATTTATCTGATGGTAAATCAGTATAAGAACTTACATTATGTAAAAAATCTGTTTCAGGAGTTTTATTAACTGCTTTATAAGTGTTAAGAACTGTAAATCCTGATTGATACCAAGGTTTATCTTCTCCTGAAGCTGTAGTAATCATAGTATCAAAATTATCATAAAACATTTTATACACTTGTGCAAATGGTAATATTGAGTTATTAAATGGTGTTGTATCTATAACTTTTCTATAACATTCATTAGAAGCACCCAATTCATTCATATCTGACATATCTATAAATAATTGATTAGTTGAATAATCACTATCATTTCCATCTATACAATATGATTCTCCATTTACTCCACTAGCTATAACATCACTTAACCAAGTTTTTTCATCTGGGTCAATAGTTAATAATGAACTTGTATAATCAGCAGGTTCTTTTAATGATTTTAATTGAGATATCTCTTTACCACCATATATAGAATATATACCTATATTATTTAATGATAATAAAGCTTTATCTGTATTATCACTATAATCTATATCTCTTGTAGTTCCATCACTATTATCTACAGCTGTTATAGATGCTTTACCATTTACAGAAAATTCAAATGCATCTTTAAGAGCAACCTCATCTATTTTTGCATCAAAGTCTATAGTGATAGCTTCAGTGAATTTTTCATCTGTATTAGAATAGTTATGCTCTACTACTACATCTATTTTATAATGTCCATAAGGATTTGTTATTGTATTAGTAGTATTAAACCAAGGTGATTGTTCATCATATATTGTATCTTCTACCTCTTTTTGAGTTAATAGATTTGTAGTAGATAATACTACACTAGCATCACTATCATCTTTTCTTAAAGTCCAAGAATATGTAAGGTTTGGAGCATATTCAAGTGTAATACTTCTATTATCTTCACTATCATCTATCATAATCTTTTGAGCTGTTAAAATTTGTGGGTCTCTTAAAGCAACTACAGCATCATCTTCTGCTAACACTTCACTATTTGCTATTGATTTTACATAACCCAAAATTGAAACTGAATCTGGTTTTGATAACATAGTTGCATTTTGTTCTGCATTAATATTATCAAAATCTATACTTACAGTTACAGGTTTATTATACATACCACCTTTTACAGCAGTAAATTGATACATAGGAGTTAATAATGGAACTTTAAAATTAACATCTGTACAACCGTTTACATCTGTTAATGCAGATTGTTCAGTTATATGCTCATCACCAACAATAATAGCACCTTCAACAGATTCTAATGAAGTTGGTATATTAATAATAGAACCATCAAACATTCTATCTCCACCATTATCTAAACAAATAGTAGTAGTCCCTGTAACAACTTTATGTCTAAGTGCAAATGCGATATTACCAGAACCAAAATCGTTAAGTTTTACATTATCATTATCTAGTGATACTACAACTGTACCTTTTGATGTTATTGTAAATTTAGCATCAGCTAAATAGTCCCAACTACCATCATTATTTTGTAATAAACCAACAAAATCAACAATACCAGATTCTTTTGCTTCTAAAAATTTATTTAATGTTTCTTCATTTAAAACAAATTTTTTATCTGTAGTAGCTCCTGTTATACCCATTATAATCTTATTAAAATCTCCAATTAAATTTTGAAGATATACACTATACTCTAAATTTAAATCATTATAATTTTCAGGAAGTATGCTCTTTGCATTAGCATCTGTAAATGATATATTTATCCCACCAATTATACTTAATTGATTTGGTAGCATAGTATTTGAAAATCCCATAGATTCATTTACATCTTTAGGTAATGATATGCTATTTGTAATCATAGGAATTTGTTCAGGATAACTATATGCAGTTACAACACCTGTTACAGATTGAGTTAATGAAGATGTATCTAAAATAACCATATCTCCACTTGGAGTTCTTAAAACTTTATTTGCTATTGGGGCTTGTGAACCTTCTGCTGCTGCAAGTAGTGTTTGACTATCTTGTGTAACTTTAGATAATTTTTTTGCTAAAGTTGGTACAATAGGTGGCATTGATAGCTCATCAATAGGGGCAATAGATAAAACTAAAACACCATTATCAATAATACCAATATTTGTACTATATCCATCTTTCATAACTGTTACAGCTGTTCCATTTGGCATAGTTTTAATTAAATTAGAGAAATTAAATTCACCATTTACATCTGTAGTTCCAATTAAACTACCACCCACATATAAATCAGCACTAGGTACAGGGATAACTGTTTGGTCTAAACCAATATTTTGTACAAAAATTTTATTTTCAATAGTTACAGATGAAGATAACTCTATACCTAAAGTTGTAGCTATTTGTGTATTTATCCAATAACCTTTTCCACTACTAATCTCTGTTAAAGCAGATATACTAGATGTATTAGCTATTGCTGTTTGAATAGCATTACTAGGAGACCAAGCTTTCCATAAATTAGTTGAAGAATCATATTCCCAAACTGTATATATATTGTTATTATTACTAAATACATCTTTAATATCTTTTGTTTGAGAACCTGTAAATGATATAAGGTTCCAACCACTTGAAAGTGCTTTTACACTAGATGCTTCTGTACCTTCTAAATTAAGTGTTATCGCATCTGAATTTACCCAAAAACCATCTCCACCATTAATTTCAGATAACTCATTTACACTACCATCATCAACCATACTTTTAATAGCAGAAGCAGTGGTCTCTACGGGTGAATATACTTTCCATTTTTTATCATCTGAACCAAAAGCCCAAGCTGTTTTTACACCATCTAAATTAGAAGTAGATACACCATCTAAACTAGAACCAACTAAATTCCAACCTGCATCTACACTAACATTTTGAGTATCAGCTAAAGAAGCAGTTGTTAATAATGAACTAGCTACTAAGCTAAGTACAATTTTTTTACTATTTTTTACCATCTTAAATCCTTTATTTATAAATTATATAATGATTAATATAATATTTTTATTAAGTGATATAAGTAAATTACAATTTATTACAATAGATAATACAGGTTGTATAACTATATCTTTATTTAATATTAAAGTTAAGATAATAATGGTATTATTAATAATAAATTATTATAAAGGAAAGATTATGAAAAAATCAATTAAGTTATCTATAGTTGCTTCTGCAATAATAGCTTCAAGTTTAAATGCATCTCAGTCTATCTCAATACAAAAGGGTTGGAATTTAATAGGGACAAATCAAGATATAAGTATATCCCAATTAAATGATACAAGTGTAGCTTGGAGTTGGAATGAAGATAATAACTGGAGTGTAAAAGATTTTACAAACTCTTCTAATCCAAATTTAGCCGAATATTCATCTTTAGAGTCTCTTAAAGCAGGAGATGGTTTTTGGGTGTATAGTGATAATATCCAAACATTATCTTTAGAAGGAACAGCTCCAACAGATACAAAATTAACTATTAAAAAAGGTTGGCAATTAAAATCTTTAAAAGATAATAGTTCTCTGATGACATCTTCTTTCACAACCGATAGTAATATAACTTCAGTATGGGGTTATAAAAATAATAAATGGCAATTACATATACCAGATAGTACAAAACTCAATGAGATTTTAAACTCTAATGCAAATACAATAGAAAAACTTACATCTATTAACTCAGGAGAGGGTTTTTGGGTAAATTCAGGGAGTGATATATCTGATATTATAGCTTCTCCTACTATTATCACAGGAACTGTAAATCTTGATGGTTTAGAAGATACAACTTCAGGAAATGGAAAAATACTATATGATACTACAGGACTAGAAACTCCTCCATCTATACCTGGACTTGTACAGGTATATGATACTTCTGATACTAACTATGAAGAACCTTTATTAGAAGAACCTATTGATATAAATGATGATGGAAGTTATAATATTACAAAAAGTGACTTTACAGATGAAAATAAAGCAAATTCTTCAAGTGCTTTTATTATAAGAGCTATTGTTGAAAAAGAGAATGCAGATGGTACTACAACAAAATATGATTTATCAGCTTTAAAAACAGAAGGTGTTGATATAGAGATATCTCCTGTTACAACTGCTGTAAAAGCAAAAATATTACAAACAATCAAAACTTTATTTGGAGATAAATTTACACTTGGTAGTGAGATAATGAGTACTGTAAATACCTTAGCAGTTCAAATATCTACAAAAGTAAAAGAGGAAGTAAAAGATGGGAAAATATCTTTAAGAGCTTCTGAATTTATAACAACTGCAAAAATAAAGCAAGATGAAACAGAAACAGCTCAAGAGAAACAAGACAGAGAAGAGGAAGAGAAAGAGATAAGAGAGGAGCAAGAAGCTAAAATCTCTTTACAGTTAGCTTCAAGTGATGCTTCAAAACAGATGTCTGCTTTATCAAATCAGTTAAGTGATATTAAAAAAGATGATTTAAAAGATAATATATCAGATGATTTAAAAATATCTGATATATATAACAATGAAGATTTAGCAAGATTACAATTTGATATCATATCTAAATTTACAAAAACTGGTTTAGGTGTTCATAATGGAAATGGTGCTGTTATATTACATCTACCTGTAGGTGTTGAGGATTTCAATACACTACCTGGTAAAATTTATCAAATATCTTCTAAATTTAATGGTAATGAAACTATTATTATTGGTGATGACCCTGCTTTAAGAGTTATAAATATTGAGAAAGATTTAAAAAATATAAATGGAAGTGAAATTTGGCTTCCACAGTTAAGAGAAAAACTTTTACATATGCCTATTGTACCTTTTAATGGTATATTAGAAGTATTAAAAAATATTGACCATACAGTATCTATTAAAGAGTTTGGTGATTATTTAGCAAGTGATGAGATAGATAGTTCTATAAAATTTCCCGAAAATCCATTTTTACATATATACGGAACTAATTTATCTAAAGATATAGATGAATCTATTGAAAATATTTTATCACATTATAAAAACTCTTTTATACTTCAAGATTTTGATTGGATTTTTAATGACCAATTAAATAAAATACTAATGGAAACAGATATAGAAGATAAAGATGCCACAACAGATGCTATAATAGAATTTGTAGAAAAGTTTGAAGCCCCAGATAGTTTAGATGAAAATAGTATAAATGACTTTTTAAAATCTATAGAAGATAGTGCTTCTAATTCTATAGATGATAGATTTCATCATCTATTTAATTTAATAGCAGATGGTATCCCTTATGACAATGGTGATGACAACTTAACACTATTACAATTTAAAAATGATTTAAATATTAATGAAAATAGTGAACTTACAATACCAACAGCACTTACTATGTTAAATCTAGCTATCGATACTAGAGATGTACCAACATTAGCATCTGTATCAATTGGTGATTTAACATCAGATGAGGGAAGATTAGGGTGGCTACCTGAAGATATAAAAACTATTTTAAATGAAAAAGCAAGTGGCTTAGAGTTAATAGTTGCAAACTATAATGAAAATAATAATAACTCTAGTGAAGATAATATGCAACTAGTTATGAAAAAATTTATTACAGATATTATATCAAAAACAACAGGTGTTGATAATCTAGTTGCAGAACCATCTTTTAGTATGGTTTTAGGGCAAATATCTACAATATCAGAAAAACTAAATAAACTAGCTCAAGAACAAGAAAGTAAATTCTTTGAAAATCAATTTAATGATATAGTTGGTAATCCATTTTTTGAAGATGCTATAGATGGTAAAAAAGATACAGTTGTAAGTTTTCAAGTTATAAACTTTACAGGTATGG
>JAYELQ010000338.1:0-4478 GCA_034717655.1 Campylobacterota bacterium | reverse complement strand
GGGTATTACCACATCGCCAACGGCGATGTGGTAACTACTTATTGAATAACATTATAGTTGTATAATACTTATATTTCAGTAAAAACTATTAATAATGAATATCAACACAATAATACATTATATATAAGTTCTTTAATGTTATTATTTATCTTAATGTCTAATATAAAACAACATCATTTAACTAAAATTTAATTTTTAATGACTTACAAAATTCTTTAGCTCAATTCCTTGATTTCATTTTCAGATAAACCAGTCTTTAAAGAAATAGTTTCAATATCTAACACATCTAGTAGATTTTTAGCAATTTCAATATTTCTATTTCGTTCTCCTTCTTTTTTACCCTTATCAAACCCTTTGTCTTCTGCAAAATCTAAACAAGCTTTATTATCCCATCTAGCTTTTAAATCTTGTTGATATGCAAATTGTTCATCTTCTTCAAGTGCTAAAAACTCTGCAACACTAAATGCTTCTTGAAATAGTTCATCATCTTTTAAAACAGTAGGTATATCCTTTGATATCGCTAAATTATTTAAGTAAAATAGCCATTTATCTAAATGAGTAGCTAAATCCTTTTCTGTTTTTCTAAACTTAGGCATCTCAAGATAATAATAAGTCAATTTATCATAAAAAACTTCTTTGGTATCACAATCAATTATCTTTGCTTTTGTTAGGTATTTATCATAATCATCACTCTCTTTAGTGGTTTTTAATCTTAAATCATCAAAAGAGAACTCTAAAATCCCAATAAAATAAACTTTAGTTAATTTATAGTCCCAATCTCCCTTATTAGACTGCTCTTGTATAGGGAAAGTTGTGTAATATATACTTCTATCTTTAAAATATTTTTGTTCACTTCTTTGTAACTCTACTATAAATTTATTATCTTTTTCATCTGTACAATATACATCAAAAATAGCTTTTCTATCGCTTATTTTTAATCCTAAATTCTCTAAACTACGATAAGTTAAATTCACAATTTTATTATCTAAATCTAATAAATCATTTAAAAAACTTATTAGAAACTTTTTATTTTTTTCAGTTCCAAATATATGTTTAAAACCAAAGTCTGTAAATGGATTTATATATTTATCAGTTATTGTCATACACATTATTAACTCCTTATTTATATTTCGTTAAGTAATCAAACAGCTTTTTCAAGAAGCCTAACTTTTGTAAAAATTAGTGTATTTACAAAGACACAGTTATGTAACTAGAATACTAGTTTACAGGTTCTTCAACCCTCACACTATATTATTAAATCTCTATTTTTTATAGTCTCTAAACTATTTAGTAAAATTGGTAAAACATCATTCTTTTATATTAAATATAAAAAACTGCTAATGAAAATACATCTCATAAGCTCTTGATTTTTTAGATAAAATCTATTGTACTAAAATCAATAAAATACTCATTTATAATAAAATTATAAACTCCAGTTTTTTGAAATATCATTTTCAAAATATAACGATGACAACTAGAAACACCAGCAATTTATCAATATGATAAATACAATAATAATTTTATTAAAACTATTATTTCGATTTTCTTTTTCTTCTAACAAGAAGACATTACAGGTAAAGAAATCGTAAGAACTTCATGTCTCTTCCGAAAGACAAAAACGATATGCAAAGCATATAAATAAAGGAATATTATATATTATCATAAAGGGTATTAAATATGAATAAATTTTCCGTCAGGTGGACATTAAAATGACACACCTAACGGAAACTATGAATCCGATACTTATTTTGGTTAATTATCTTTTTATTCTTTCAACTTAGTTTTGATATAATATAAACATGAAAAATCAAAATATCTACTACAGAAAAAAACTAGCAAAATTAAAATATCAAGATGAAATAATTGAACTTTCAAAGAGTACTACAATTCGAGAAATAACTAAGATTATAAATCATAGATTAGCATATACAAAACTAAAAGTTACATTGAGTGTTTCAACAATAAATAATATTATAAACAAAGGTAAAAACAATGAGTAGAGAACCATTTGAATTTGAAAAATCAGAAGCTTATCAGGACATGGGGAATGCATTTCTAGAGTTTGCAGGAGAATATTATTTGTTCGTTCTTTTAGGCCTAATCTTTATTATTGCATTACTTTTAATATGGATAGTTTATTTATTATATAAAAGAAACAAACCATTAAAAGATATACAAAAAGAACTTGAAGAAGATATTAAAAGATTAAATAAAGAAAAACGAGAAACCATAGAAACAAATCAAAAAGAATTAAATAACTACTATTTAAAAGAGACAAAAAATGTTTATGAAGTAGTAATGGATTATGCTAGCGTTACTGAAACAAACTTTATCAATGCAGCAAAAAGAATGGAAACTTTATTAGAAGAAGCTAATAACTTATATGAAACAATAGATGATTTAAAAAAAGCCAACGAAGAATATATAGAATCATCACTAGTACAACATGAAGAAGTAGTTAAAGATAGAGACAATAAAGGGCGACAAATATTTAAATTAAAACAAAAAATTACAAAGAATAAGAATAACAATGGCTAGAGTAGGTAGTATAAATTATCAAGTAGCAAAAGTGATAAAAATCCATAACGGCATTCATCAATCTAAAATGGAAAGAAGAAATGAATCTAATTTAGTTAGTGTTGAAAATGGGCATAGAGTAAGTGATAAATTTCATAGTTACAAAAGCCTAGATAATGTAAGAGCAAATTTAACAAACCTAGCTAAATTTGCTAAATCAAATAATCAAGTAAAAGATATAAGTAAAATAGATATAAATATAATTAAAGCTTGGATTTTAAATAAAAATATTACTTATGATACAGCTAGTAACTATTTTAGTGAATTACATAAGGTACATGAATGCTTTTCATTTAATCGTGAAGAGATAAAAAATCTAAGAGCAAATATGAAAAAAACTTTAAAAGCTAGTGAAACAAAACATGAAACAAGATACTATAAAAATCTTGACAAAGTTACATTACCTGAGAAAACTCAACCTGCATTTGAACTTCAAAGGGATTATGGTTTAAGAGTATCAGCATCAACTTTTATAGACATAAATAAACAATTAAAAGACAATATACTTACATATCGCGAGAAAGGGGGTAAATTAGCTCAAAAAGAACTTACCCTTAGTCTTGTATCAAAAATAAAAGAAAATGCTTTAAATGGCATCTATGAGGTAAATAATAGAACTTACAGTAGACATTTAGAAAAAGCTATTACAACTCAAACAAAGAATAAATATAATGGAACTCATGGAATTAGACATAGTTATGCACAAAATCAACTAGAACTAGGAAGAACTAAATTAGAGGTATCTCAAGATTTAGGTCATGTACGAGAAGAAATTATACACACTTATTTAAGATAGGAAATCAAAAAAATAAATTAATATTCAATTATTATTTAGGAAAGGAAGAGTATTTAAAATGTTAAAAACAGAATTTATGGAAATATTAGAAAGAGCTGTTAGAGAAGATCCATATAAATACTTATATGATAAAGATGCTTTAAGAGAATTATTTAGAGAGTGTAGAGATGTATTAGCTTGGGATAAACTAATTACAGAAAAACAAGCTGAAAAATTGGTTTTTACAAAAAATGAAATGTCTAGACTTTTAGCATTATGAAAAAGAACTATATTGTCAAAAAGAAAATAATAGAGTTTTTTATAATAAAAAATGATATTTAATCAAAGAAATTGATAGAACTATTTGAAATTTTAATAAAAATTGATCTTTCTTACTATAGGGATAATCTTTTTAGAGGCTTTTTAGCCTATGTTTTAAGGGACTAAGAATATTTTATATAAGAAGCTAATAATTAGCTTCTTTTGTTAAGTTTATAAAATTAGTTTAAGTATTATTAAAATTTAAATCCAAATCCTATACCAATACCTCCTACTGATTGAACAGATAAATCTACATAAGCATGTTCTCCAAATATATAAGAACCTCCAATTGTAGTATATGTTTCATCAACACTTTCAGTTGTTTCATATTTATCACCATAGCTATTGGTATATGTACCATTAGCTTCACTTAAACCAAATCCTGCATATAAAATGAAATTACTATTTAAAGAATAATTTGCACCTATCCCATATTGCTTATATTCAAGATAAGGTTCAACACTAGAACCATCTTCTTCTGTTTGATTAGCAGTCATACCAAAACTAGCAAATAAACCTATATCATTCCAAATACTAGTTTTACCAAATTTAAAAGCAACTATGTGAGTATCATCAAAATCAATATTATTTAAAGTTTCTCCTGGTGCTGAAGGATACAAAGATATATCTGTCATCCATTTACTACTACTTACTTCATTTCCTAATACATTACTTGTTAAAAATAACAAACTTGCTGTAACCAAAGATTTTCTAATCATTTTTTTCCTTTCTAAATATAACCTATAGGTTATATTATAAACTTAATAATATCACTAATATCTATATATAAAACTTAAATAGGGTA
>JAYELQ010000337.1:0-4480 GCA_034717655.1 Campylobacterota bacterium | reverse complement strand
ATTACTTATCATCTAGTTTAAATAACTTTCTCAAAAGAAACTTTAATAAATTATTTATAAAAAGTTTCTCTTTATCTATTTATAGAATATACCAAAATAAGATTGAGAAAAATATATCAAGAATTAGAAATAAAACTTTATTACAAGAGTTATCTATAGAAGATTCTATGTCTTATACTAAGTGAGTTATAAAAGTAAACAATAGGTTTATTTATACAATTTAGCTTTTTTACATAGTTCTTTTACAAGTTTATTATGATTACCTTGTAATTTACTAATTAGTTTTGCTCTATGGCATTCCTTTTGTGTAACACCATAAGCTTTATTCCATTTTTCAAATAATTTTCTTTGTTTATTTGTTAATCTATATTTTTTATAGGTTGAATCCATATATAAATAAGTTCTGGCAATTATACCTTTGGTATAATTTGGAGGAATTACATTTTTATCTTGTTTATTGATTATTATTGAACATTTACCAAATTCATATTCTTTATCATTAAAAAGATTATTTGCAAAAGATATTACTTCATTTATTCTTGTATCTCCATCTTTAAAATCAAAATTTGATCTTTTTGCATTTATAAATCCGATAGAAGGATAGATATTATATAAATCTGATTGCATATATTGATATCTTTCATTAGTTATTTGCAGACAATCTCGACCATAAATACCTTTTTCAATACATTTTTTATCCCCATATTTCCACTCTATAAAGTTTTTACCAAAATTTTGAGCAGGTACAATATGTTCCCACTCTAATCTCTTTCTTGAAATATCTCTATTGTTTGTATATTTATTAATATTTATAATCTTTTTATTTTCAAATTCAGCTTGACAATAGATAGTTCTGTTTTCTATTTTATTATATACTTTATTCATTAATTGTTTAGTAGCATTATTAAAGTCTTTAAATTTAGTATTACCACTCTTTGCATATAAATTAGTACTAAGAATATATATAAATAATAAACTTATTAATCTCATTTACAAGGCTCTAAACTATTATTTAAATCAAAACATTTATCTTTAGCAGTTATCGTTTTAGCATTAAATTCAAAACTAGTTTTATAGTTGTTATATTGATCTTTAGCTATAATAAGAATAGCACCACCAGTCGCAAAATCTTTGGCGATACCCCAATAACTATCTTTTTTTTCTTCTGAGGTATTATTTTCTGTAATAACTTCTTCTTTTTTAGATAATACATTTATATTGTATGATATCTCAATTGGCATATTTTTATGTATTAATTTTAAGTCAATATTAGTTACTTTATTTGATAATAAATCATCTTTTATTATTATCCCTTCATAATAATAGACAATAAATCCATCTTCTTTAGAAATCTCTGTGAATTTATATTCTTTATCTAATATTTTAATAATTAGTTCAGTATCTTCTATATCTTTAAATACCCATTGTTTAGGCAACCATACATATAAATCATCATTACCGTATAAAGTTTTTTCCACAACAATTTTTATCTCTTTTATTTGTTTTTCTATTTCAGCTATAAGAAGGGGTAAAGGTCGTTTACCTAAATAAAATAAATAGTCACTAGCTGATAAATTTTGATTTTTTAAAAGAGAAGAAATAGTATTTTCATAATCTTTATCTCTTTTATCTTTTAAATACATATTAGCTTTTAATCTTTGACTTAGAACTGGTAAGAAATTATCATCAATATTTTCATTTAATAATTTCTCTGCTTTTTTAGTATATCCCATTTGTTGATATTTCATAGCAATAAATAGTTTTCTTTCTGCATTAAGTGGGTCAATATCATATATTTTATTTAAAATATTAATTATTTTTTCAGATTCTGTTTTATAATTATAGTATGAAGTTTTATTTGCTAACATTAAACTATAATAACTATTATGTCTTAATAACTTATCATTAAGTATCTCATATTCACTTATAGCTTTTAGTTCATCATCTTTTTTATTTAATTTATGTAAAACTAAAGATAATTCATACCAATATGTTGGAAATAGACTCATCTCTTCTTTCATTCGTAATAATTGTCTATATTTTTTATTAATATCATTACCTTTTAATATAGTAATAAATCGAGTAAATTGTTTTTCTGTTATTCTCCACTTATCAGGCATATTATATCTTTTCATAATTTTCCAATAAGTTAATAAAAAGTCTTTTCTAATCTCATTTAATTCAGATATTGTATCTTTTTTTAATCCCCATTTATTTTTATCAAATCCTTTTTTAGCACTTTTTTGACCCTCTTTGTATGTCATATAAGCACTACCTGCACTCATTACAAGGCTTAATGCCATTTGTTGAGGAGTAGTACCACTTACACTAAGCCCCATTAAAGCCCCAGATATTGCATTATCTAATTTTTCTTGATATTCTCTTTGAAATTGTTCTTTCTCCATCTCTGTTAATTTAAATGATGTTAATGTATCCATTAAATAAGTTATAACATTTACAATTTCACTATCTTTTATTACAGTTAAATTTAAATTATTGATAATATTATTATATTCCTCTTCTAATACAATCTTATCATTATATAATACTATTTTATTAAGTGATGCATGCATATGATTTAATGCCATAGCAGCATTTCTTGCATCTGTATTAGTAATATCTACTTTTGAGTAGTATTAGCATTTAGTACTCCTACACCTGTACTTAACAACGAAAATACTAAAATGTATTTTGAAAATTTAATCATTTAACTTGTCCTTTTTTAAGAAATATTGACACCATATATATTACAAAAATCTTCTAAATTAGAATTAGAACTATTATCTATAAATTTAAAATCCCAATTTCCATCTTCCTGATATAATTCACAAAAATGAAGTGCTTTTTCTTGTGAAAGTGTATTGTTTGATTTATATTCTATAATATCTTTATCTTTAGAGTTTTTTATTTTAATAGATAAATTATTTATATCTTCTGATGTATCATCTGTTATTAATATAAAAACTATTTTTTGAATAGCTTTCTCTATTTCTCTTAAATCTATATCAATTACATTATCATTAAGATTAATACTCTTACAAATAGAACTTTTATTATTAAAAAATATTAAATGATTATCACTTAAAACCTTATCATCTTTTCCCAATAAAAACATTGCAGTATCTAAGGTTACTTTAGAATTAATGTCTATACTAATTTTTAATCTCTCATTATTATTAATAAGTTGAGGTTTTTGCTGAGTATCTTCTTTATTTTTATTAACTTGTATTATATCAAATAAAAGATCTTGAAATTCATCTATTTTATCAATATTACATTTTAATTCTGCTATTTGATTCATTTTATTGTGTTTACCTTTATTAAAAAATAATATAGAATTTGAATGAATAATAACTCTATCTATTGAACCTAAAGGTATAATTCTATTTTCAGAAGCCTGATTTGTAATTATTGCTAAATCTGTTACCACAAAACCATCTTCTCCACTTCCAAATGTAGTAGAATCATATAATGATATTACATTTTCTCCATTAAGACCTGATACATAGGTTTTTAATGCCCCTTCAAGCTTTTTTTTATATGCTTCTTTATCTTTAATTTCACTAGAATAAAAATATTTAGATTTGATTTTTTTAAATTTATTTAAAGAACCATTGTAATTTTTCATATTCTCTTCACTTTTTAATAAGCCAATAAAAATATTATATAATAATTGTTCAGTATTTTTAGAATTATAATCTATTTTAATTATCTTTAAAAGAAAATCAACTAGCATATTTTTTAATTTCTCATCATTTATACTTATGAAAAATATTAATAACATAGTTTGAATCTCTTCTACGGATATATCTTTTAATTGTTTTTGTTGCTCTTGTGTTCCTATTGCTTGTGAAAATATAATATCAATCTCTTCATCAATTAAAACAGAAGAAAGATTAAAAAAATCTATTACTTCTTTTCTAATTAAATCTCTTTTTTCAGTTGTATCTTCTTTAACAATTAATAATAAAGCTATTTTAATTACAAGTTCAATTTCAATTAAAGAATATTTTTCTTTATATTCTTTAATATATTTATCTTCATTTTCTCCTAGTATTTCACAAGATAATTTAATTGATTCTTCAATAGGTACCGTTCCATTTGAAATACCACCTCTCATATCTTCTTTGAACTCTTCATATTCTAAAGGAAGTTTATCTATTAAATTATAAGCTATAATACTGTTTTCAGAATTTAATTTAGAAGATATTTTCATATATTTTTGTTTTTCTAAATCAGAATTAAAAGTTCTATGAGCATTTATATCTCCATCTGAAACACCTTTAGCCCCTATTAGTTTAGAACCTCCTAAAAATACAGCTCCACCTAGTGCAGCCCCACCAATTAACCATCCTACTGGTGTAGCTGCAACAACAGTTAAACCTACACCTCCTAATATACTAGAGAATATACCTCCTCCACCAACTAAACCTGCTACAGTTGAAGCACCTGCTAAACCTGATAAAACACCCGTTGCAGC
>JAYELQ010000336.1:0-4484 GCA_034717655.1 Campylobacterota bacterium | reverse complement strand
CTTTTATAGGTAGCTTGATAGCTTTTTTATGGTTCAACGCTTATCCTGCTGAACTTTTTATGGGGGATAGTGGAAGTTTAGCTATAGGTGGATTTATGGCTTATATGGCTATAGTTGCAAAAAGTGAGATTTTACTTATACTTATAGGTTTTATATTTGTACTTGAAGCTGTATCTGTGATTTTACAAACAGGTAGTTATAGATATAGAAATAAAAAAAGGATATTTTTAATGGCTCCTATCCATCATCATTTTGAGAAAAAAGGTTGGATAGAAAATAAAATTATTGTGAGATTTTGGATTATATCTTTTATGACAAACCTACTAGCTTTAATAAGCTTAAAAATAAGATAGTTAAATAAAGGTAGTAATATATATGAGAAAAAATGATATTATAAATTATTTGGAATTAAAAAAAAATGAACTATATAAAAAATATGGTGTTACTACATTAGGATTATATGGAAGTTATGCAAGAGATGAAGCAACACAAAATAGTGATATAGATATATTTTACGAAAGAGATAAAAGTTTTGAATTAAAGAGTGGTTTAGAATTTTTAAATATTAGTGAAAAACTAGCTAATGAACTTAATGTAAAAAAAGTTGATTTTGTATCATTGGAATCAATGAATCCTATTATTAAATATTATGCAAAAAAAGATTTTATTTATGTATAATGAAAAGAACTTAATCTATATTTTTACTATACTAGAGTGTTGTGAAAAAGCTTGGCTATACACAAAAGAGTTTAATAATCCTAATGATTTTATTTGGGCTAATGAACAAAAAGAGCTTAATGCTGTTATTTCTCTTTTTATAGCAATAGGTGAAGAATCGAAAAAAATAAATCAAAATTTAAAAGATGAAGTTATATTTGAATTATCGTGGAGTGATATAGCAGGAATTAGAGATAAAATATCACATAATTATAGAGGTGTTGATGGTAGTATATTATGGATAGTTATACATAAAGATTTACATAAATTAAAAATAGCTCTAATTGATATGATAAACCTTATCAAACCACCAAAAGAACTTTTAAAAGAGTTTTTGGATACACCTTATTATAAGCATATCCAATATTTATTAAATTAATAATATCTATCTTATTTTTTCAAATCCATTAAATACTTATATGACAAATGGATAGATGAAAACTTCTCTTGTTGCTCCCCTTTGTAAACATCTGGATGATATTTTTTTGCCATAGCTCTGTATTGTCTTTTTACATCTGATTTTGTTATAGATTCGATATCTCTTTCTGATTCAAATAGATTTACTATATGTGTTTTTAATATATCAGCTTTTGTATAATTACCATCTTCTCCAAATTGTTTTTTGAACTCCTCTTGCTCTTTACTTTTCTTTACTAAATTTATAATAATTAAATATAATCCATTATTTAAAAGTAATATAACTAAAGAGAAGAATGCTGTACCAAATGATATAAATATCCAATTTAGTATAAAAATAAATATAAAAAATTTATTAATTATTTTTGTAGTCTTAACTTGTAAGTTTTTACTTATCAACATTTTTGAATTAAAATATCTCGTAATAATTACCATCTGTAAAAATAATAAACTATACATTATTATATTTAATGAGAAACCGTTTATATCTATATCTGAAGTAGTTACATATACAGTAAAAAAAGATGTCAATAGGAACAGTGAGTGTAATTTATTAGAAAAATTATCCATAAGCTTGTTTGGGATTCTATTTTCTTTAATAAATATTTTTTTAGTTAATAAAAGAAAAATAGATAGAAATATTGTTATTGTTTTTTTTATCATACGATATTTTATCATATAAAATATTTATATATACATAAACTATAATAAAATTTTAATAAAAAATAAAAAATCCCCAACCAAGTAATAGGTCAGGGATTTATTTAATAATTATAAAATGAAAATAATTATATAGCTTCTTCTCCATTTTCACCTGTTCTTATTCTTACCACCTCATCAATAGGAATAACAAATATTTTACCATCACCTATTTTACCTGTTTTTGCAGCTTCTTGAATAAGATTTACACAATTTTCAACATCTTCATCATTTACAACTATTTCTAGCTTTGTTTTAGCAAGAAAATCTACAACATACTCAGCACCTCTATAAAGCTCACTATGTCCTTGTTGTCTTCCATAACCTTTTACATCAGTTACAGTCATACCACTTATACCAACTTCACTTAAAACCTCTTTTACATCTTCTAGTTTAAAAGGTTTTATTATCGCTTCTATCTTTTTCATCTATAATCCTTAATTTTTATATTGTTCTTTTTAATAGTTTAAAAAGGACTATGCCTTTTTAAACTCAGGATAACACTCTAATCCTGTTTCGTGAATATCTAAACCAGTTATCTCTGTTTCTTCATCTACTCTTAGACCTATAACCATATCCATAATTTTCCATATAATAAATGATACTATAAATACAAATGCACCTATTATAACTACACCTTTAAGTTGTGCTACAAATGTTGCTGAATCAGTAAATAAACCAACAGCTAAAGTACCCCAGATACCTGCTACAAGGTGAACAGATAATGCTCCAACAGGATCATCAATTTTGACTTTATCAAACATAGGAACAGCAAATACAACGATAATTCCACCAACAGCACCAACACCAAATGCATATAACATACCAGCATCAGGAGCAGCAGTTACAGACACAAGACCTGCTAATGCACCATTTAGTACCATAGTAAGGTCAACTTTTTTGTATAGAAGCTGAGTTAATCCTGCTGCTATTATTGCACCAGTTGCAGCTGCCATATTAGTATTTGCAACTACCATTGCAATTGCTGTTATATCATCTTTTGAACTCATTGATAATTGAGAACCACCATTAAATCCAAACCAACCCATCCATAAAATAAATGTACCAAGAGTTGCTAATGTTAAGTTTGAACCAGGGATTGGTCTTACTTTTCCATCTTTACCATATTTACCTTTTCTAGCTCCTAGTATAAGTACACCAGCTAATGCAGCCCATCCACCAACAGAGTGAACAATAGTAGACCCAGCAAAATCAGAAAAACCAGTAAGTAAACCACCTAATTCAGACCCACCCCATGTCCAGTGTCCTTGAATTGGATAAATTACACCACTTAATACAACTACAAATATAAGAAATGGCCATAATTTCATTCTCTCAGCTACAGTTCCTGATATTACAGAAGCAGCAGTTGCTACGAACATAACTTGAAAAAAGAAATCAGCAGCAACAGGATAAGCAGAATCAGCAGCATTTGCCATATCTGTCATACTAATACTTCCCATAAATGAACTACCTTCACCATACATAAGATTATATCCAATAAAATAATACATAATACAAGATATAGAAAATAGTGCTATATTTTTTGTAAGTACTGTTGCATTATTCTTACTTCTTGTAAGACCTGCTTCTAACATAGCAAACCCTGCTGCCATCCACATAACTAAAATTCCAGATATTACAAACAAGAAACCATCTAAAATAAACTTTAGGTCATTAAAGTTTTCCATAACTATCTCCTTTTTTTAAATACTTTTTTTGTATTTCTGATAAAATTATGACATAAAAAACAAATTTTAGAAACAATATTGTTGTATATTTTTTATACAATCTATTAATATAAAAGATAATTTTATTGATGTACAATATATCTTATATATTATAAAAGGCTAGAAAAGAGATTAATGTTTGGTATATTAGATATAAACCACAAGGTGAAAAAGAAGATGTTGAGCTTATCTATAAAAAAGCAGATGATTTACTTTATAAAGCTAAACAAAATGGTAGAAATAGAGTATATTCGAATATTATATAAAATTTCTTTTAAATTTTTCATGGTTTTTTATATTATTTTTCATATCATTTTTATCCCAAATTTGTAACTCCCAAGGGAAATAGAAGTTACTTCTATTTTTAAAATAGATATGAAGTCCCCTATATCCCTCTTTTTCTCTAAGATACCAATTTTTTAGATTTAATTCATCTTGCCAATCGTCAAGTATATCCATAATAGATTCTATTTGCTTACTATTTAAAACTATCCTAGCACCAAAAATATCATTTAACCAATTATTCACAGGGTATTGGTCTTCTCTAGTTGAAAAACGCTCAATTTTATCATCGATACTTTCACGAGTTTTGACACGATAAAAATATTTTATCTCTATATCTGCTTCCATTAAATAGTCATTGATACTCTCATGTAAAACAAGACGATACTTATATATATGCTCTATTGGTATATGTCTAACTGTTTTTGATAGATTTATTTTTTCTATTTTACCTACTTCAAAATAATCATCAGAAAATGATTTATGAAGTCTATTTATCTCACTAATTAATTGTTTTATTTTTTGCATCTTTTATATCTTTTAATATCTGTTTTTTTAAATCTTCATATTTATCAAATTTTTTATTATCTCTTAATTTATCAAAAAATATAACCTCAACTTTTAAAGGCAATTCTAAAT
>JAYELQ010000335.1:2611-4521 GCA_034717655.1 Campylobacterota bacterium | reverse complement strand
AGAATGAAAATAATCTACTTCACTATGACATTTTATACATAAAACTTTTAAATTATCTTCATAATTATTTTGTTTATCTCCATTTATATGATGAGTATGTATATATCTTTTTTCATATTCACTATTTGCTTTAAAACCACAATTTTCACAAGTATAGTCTTTCTTTATTTTTAATTGAGTAGAAATTTTATTCCAAAATTTAGTATAAGTATTTGGTTTTGCATATTCTCCTTTTTCTAGTTTACTTATATCTTCAGTAAAAAAATTACTCTCTTGTTGATGAAAATCTTTTAATTTAAAGTTATTTACTTCTTTATCATTTGCAGCAGTTTTTTTACCTAAATACTTTGCTAAACAATTTTTACATATATTTAATTCTTGATTTTCATTAATTTCTACTACATTTCCTATATTATCTGTAAATTTATAATAAAAAGTTCCATCATCTCTATTGTTTATTTTATATCTATGTTTTCTACCACTATTAAACATTTTTGATATAGTTTTACACTTATAAATATGATATTTAAAAAGGTCTTCTTTATCTATTGTATTTATATTAAAATGGTATCTATCAACTTCTTTTGTAGCAATATATAAATTTACTCGTATTAGTGTTCCATCTGGTAGTAATTCAAAAAGTTCTCCATTATTATTTGCAAAGATTTCATCGATATCTGATATATCTTTACCTTCTTTTTCTAATAGTCTTTTTGCCTTTTTTAGTTCTTCACCTGTAAGAGATTGTACTGAATCTAAAAAAGATTTAAACATTGAAAACTCTAATTCCATTAACTTGAAGCCTCCAAAATCTTATATATTTTATCTTCTGTTTTTAATTGAACTTTAAATTCAACTCTTCTTGATTTTATTTTATCTTGAATTTTTTCTTCTTTATCTTTATATTTAAGTTTAGCAAAAGCCATTCCATTTGCTCTAAAATGTGTTTCTAACCATTTTCTATGTTTTATTATAATAGGTTTATTGATTATATAGCAAAATGACAAAACATTATTAGCTCTATCTTGAGATAGTTGCATATTATTTAAGTATATATCTTCTATTTTACTTTTATTACTCCACCCATTTGAAGTATGTCCCTCTATTCTTATCTCATCTATTTCTATTTTATATTTTATTGAAGATAACACTTTTATATATCTAGGAAAAAATTCATCTAAAATAATTTTAAACTCATCACTTATCATACTTTTACCTGTTTTAAATAAAACTTCAGGAGAATTAAATACTATAGTATTGTCTTGTGTAATTTCAGCTTCCCACTTTTCTAAATCTTTTGAAAATTCTTTATATAAATCTTTATAAAGTTCTTTTTTATCTTTATTATATGTTATAGCTATCTCTTTCATCTTTTCTTTATCACTTTGAACTTGAATCATAAAACTAATAGCAATAAACATAAAAACAAGCATCAATCCTGACATCATATCGGATATACTTATCCATTCATTATTACTTGACTTCACTATTTAATACCTTTTTTATAATCATCTAAAATATTACTATAATCTGTTTGAAATCTTGAAGTTAATGAAGTTAGACCTTTATTTAATTCTTCAAGTGATATTTTTAATGCAGTTGGTATTTGTTCTCCTAAGCTTTTAAAATGACTTGATACCATATCTAGCTCTTTTTGGTTTTTACTCAAACTATTTGTTAGAGTTTCAAAATCAGATTTTGTAGTATCTATAACTTGTTTTATATCTTTTTGAATTTCTTCTGCTATATACTTATTATTATTTCTTATTTCATGATTAATATTTACTATAGTTTCAATAGATTTTGAAGATTCATTTTTAAGAGCTTTATTAACATTTGATAGCTCTTCTTTTTGTTGATTACTAATATCTTTAGAATGTTCAAGTAAATCATTGTAAGAGTTTTTAACT
>JAYELQ010000335.1:0-2511 GCA_034717655.1 Campylobacterota bacterium | reverse complement strand
TCAGCAGTTGTATTTATAAAATCTTCTTTTTGCTCTTGATTATTAGATTTAATAGTTTCAGTTAAATTAGTAAATTCATTATTAATAGCTTTATTAACATTTGATAACTCTTCTTTTTGTTGATTACTAATATCTTTAGAATGTTCAAGTAAATCATTGTAAGAGTTTTTAACTTCAGCAGTTGTATTTATAAAATCTTCTTTTTGCTCTTGATTATTAGATTTAATAGTTTCAGTTAAATTAGTAAATTCATTATTAATAGCTTTATTAACATTTGATAACTCTTCTTTTTGTTGATTACCAATATCTTTAGAATGTTCAAGTAAATCATTGTAAGAGTTTTTAACTTCAGCAGTTGTATTTATAAAATCTTCTTTTTGCTCTTGATTATTAGATTTAATAGTTTCAGTTAAAGTAGCAAATTCATTATTAATAGCTTTATTAACATTTGATAGCTCTTCTTTTTGTTGATTACCAATATCTTTAGAATGTTCAAGTAAATCATTGTAAGAGTTTTTAACTTCAGCAGTTGTATTTATAAAATCTTCTTTTTGTTCTTGATTATTAGATTTAATATTTTTAGTTAATTCATCAAAACTATTTTTAGTTTGATTTATATTTGTGTCAATAGTATTAAACATATTTTCAGCATTATTGCTTAATTTTGCATAAGTTTCTAAATGTCTATTTAATTCTTCTATTTGTTGCTTATAAGTATTTATTATTTCTTCTAATTGACTATAAACATTAATAACTTCTTCATTTTTTGAACTTATAGTAACTAAACTTTCTTTTGACTTTTCAATTGATTCTACAGATAATAGTAGTTTTGATTCTAAATTTTCAATATGACTTTTATAATTATCTTGCCAATCTAAAAGATTAATAACAGCATCATTTAATTTAATAAAGTTTTCTCCAAATTGAGTTTGTAATTCTTGATTAAACTCTTCTATAACTTGTTTTAAAGCATTTATTATCTCTTCTGTAGCTCCTTTTGATAATTTCTCAATAGCAATATCTAAAGATTTATTCATTTTATCAAAATTTGTATTTAATATATTTATTAATTCTTGATTTTCTTTATTTGAATTTTTTCTTAATTCATCTATTGATTTAGATATTTTTTCATTTTCATCTCTAGTATCTGTTTGAACTGTTCTCATTCTTTCCAATTCACTAATTATTTTATCAGTATTTGAAGTATAGAAGCTTATTAATTCTTGATTTTCATTACTTGAATTATTTTTAAAATTTTCTATCATTTTTAATATATTTATTGATTCTTCTTTTGTTTCAGTTTGTATATTTTTTAATTTTTCAAGTTCGCTTACAACTTTATCATTATTTATATTTTCAAGATTATTTAGCTTTTTTGATATTTCAGATAGTAATTCATCAGAATTTTTTTCATCATCAAGTTTTTTAAAGAATAACCTTTGAATTATAGCTAGTATTGTTGCTGAAGACATACCAACTATAGAGGTAAAAAAAGCTGTTTTTAGACCTATTAATATATGATTTATACTATTTTTCATATCTTCAGGATTAAAATTTTGTAATCCTAAAAATATTCCAACAAAAGTACCAAGAACACCAATACTAACAATTTGACTTTTTAAATCTTTTTTAAAGAATAAATCTAAAAAAGTTAAAATACCTATTATTATTATAAAGACTTTATTTACATCATTATCCCATGCAGATAATATTATATTTTCTATATCCATAAATTTCCTTTTTTATAGATAATATATTGAAATTATCCATTTATTGATATTATATAAATATAATACTTAAATAATATAATAAAAATATAAATGAAAACTCTATTCATCTTTTTGTCCAAACAGAAGAACACGCAAAAGATGTTGAACATCTTGATGTGTAGAGGTTAAGTTATGAATTTTGAAACATACCCATTTGAAAAATTAGCTAATCTATTAAAAGATATAAAACCAAATAGTAACTATAAAGCTAGTAGTTTAACTATTGGTGAGCCACAATTTTTATTATTTGATAAACCAAATCCAACTATGGCATTCCCTAACCCTTTTTATCAAATATATGAAGGTTCTGCTATAGCTAGTAGAGCTAAAATTATACATATGGATATGACAAAAGAGAATAACTTTTTGGTATCTTTAACAAAAGAGCAGATGGAAGATGTTGATTTGGTTATATTAAACTATCCAAATAATCCAACAAGTGCTAATATTACAAAAGATGAATTAATTCAGTGGGTAAAATATGCTATTGAGTTTGATTTTGTACTTATAAATGATGAGTGTTATAGTGAATTATATTTTTATGAAGATAAAAAACCTGTATCACTTTTAGAGGTTTGTAAAGATGCTAATAATCCAAAGTTTAAAAATTGTCTGGTTCTTAACTCTATATCAAAAAGAAGCTCAGCACCGGGGCTTAGAAGTGGATTTATCGCTGGAGATAAAGATATATTAAAAGAGTATATGAAATATAGAACTTATGTAGGTTGTGCATTGCCTATCC
>JAYELQ010000334.1:0-4526 GCA_034717655.1 Campylobacterota bacterium | reverse complement strand
AGAAACAACTACTCTTGTAAAAAATGTAACAGAAACTTCAAATAATCAACTAAAAGTGGTACAACAACTTGATGAAGATATGGGAAGTATTGATATCTCTAGTCAACGAAATGCATCTATAGCAGGAATTGCAAATCAAATTGCAATAGAAACAAAAGAGATAGCTACATCTGTTGTAAATAAAGTAGAATCACAAAATTTTGAAGGAAAAAATGATGTTAGAGTAAGAGCAAAAGTTCTTGATGATGGCTATGGTGGGTCTGAAAAAAGAAGAGTAATGAATAAAATTAAAAGTATTAATAATGACAAATAGAATAGTTTCAAAAGATTCTAAACTATATGTCCTTTATTATTTAAAACATATACATCTGCAAACTCTATAAAAAAATCAAATGTATTCTCAAAAGATATTATCTTATCATTTTTACCTAAATAGACCTCAACTTTTATATTTTTATCTATTAACTCTTTAAGTTTAGCTTTATCCCATTCATAATATAATAACTCTTCTAATTCATCTTTTGAGCCTAATTTAAAATATCTATCCATATTAAGAGAACTAAATCCACAATTTTTTAAAAAATTTTGAGAATATAAATTAGCATCTTTTCCAAAATATAAAAGTTGCATTCTTTTATATTTTTTATCTTTATCGTTAAAAAAAGCAGGTGAAAAAAGTTGGATTAAATCAACTCTTTTATTCTCTTTTAACATACTATATACTTTTTCAAATGCTTTTATAGCACCATAACTAAAACCTTGAATAGTATAATCATTTTCTATTATATAATCTTTAAAAAGCTCTTTTTCACCATCTAAACAAAAACCATTATAATATAAACTTTTCATAATTTATTAAATCTCATAATTTTCAAATTCCTCTAAATGCTTGTACATATATTTTGCTAACTCTTCTATTACTGGAATAGACACACTATTACCAAGCTGTTTATATTGTTGTGTTTCACTTACTCTATTTGGAAATGAAAAACTATCTTTACCATCAGTAATAAAAGCATAGTCCTTAAATCCTTGTAGTCTTGCCCACTCTATTGGTGTCATTACTCTTATACCTTTATCATTAATTGGTGTTTTTTTACTTCCATACATAACTCCATAATATTCTGGTTTTTCTTGTAAAATTAAATTTCTTTCTTTACCTGAACCACCAGTTGCTAAGATTGTATTGGAAATTGGATTTTCACCTACATTTACTACTTTAAATCCAAACCCATTACCTTTTGCTTTATGTGTAGCTTTATGTTTTTCAAGTGTTTTAATATATTGTTGGGATAAATAGTATTTTGCAGATACATCATCTTCTAGTAAATCATATAGATTATTAAAAATAGGTTTCTCTTTTTTTGTAGGTAGTTCATTAAATTTATAATTATTTGGAACTAAGTCATCTCTAAATCCCATAATATAAGTTCTTGTTCTTTTTTGTGGTAACCCAAAATCTACTGTTTTTCTTAAAAATGATTTTGAATTATATTCTAACACTCCATCTTTTTCATCTACTCCAACTATTTTATATCCTAATTGATTAATTAAAGTATCAATAATTATTTTAAATGTTTTACCTTTATCATGACGGAAAAGCCCTTCTACATTTTCTAATAAAAATGCTTTTGGTGTTGTTCTTTTTAGTATATCAGCTACATCAAAAAACAGTGTACCTCTTGTAGTATCTTCAAAACCTTTTTTTTCACCAGCAATTGAAAATGCTTGACAAGGGAAACCTGCTAATAATACATCATAATCTAACTTCTCTATTTTTTCTTTAAACTCTTCAGAAGTAACATCGTTTAGTGGATTTTCACCAAATAGATGTTCATAGGTGATACAAGCATATTTATCAATCTCAGCTGATAATATATTATCAAACTTATTAGTAAGTTCGAAACCACGCCTTACTCCACCTATTCCACAAAATAAATCTATCGTTTTATATTGTAAATTCATTAATTCAAAAATTTTAAGATAATTTCTTTAAAAGTATTTACTTTACTTATTTTATGATTGATGGTAATGTTATTATTGACTAATTTAAATATTTCAGGATATGACATATAATTATTTTTAATTAATGCTTTTCTTAATACTTTTCCTTTATTGTTTTTCTTTGCAATCTTGACATCTTCAACTTTTTTTATATCTTTGATATAGTAGTTTAAAAAACCACTTGCATATAATAGGTATAATTCTTTTTCAATATTATCAAATGGCAAAAATTTAATATCTACTCTTTGATTGTAGTTTGATGTATTCTTTTTATCTCCATCTAAAATAGAAATAACTTCTGTTGAATCACCAAAGAAAAGTTTATTCTTATTTCT
Organism: Campylobacterota bacterium; assembly: GCA_034717655.1. Lineage (GTDB taxonomy): Bacteria > Campylobacterota > Campylobacteria > Campylobacterales > Arcobacteraceae > JAIOSF01. The sequence goes on along the minus strand of JAYELQ010000334.1, from coordinate 2,187 downwards.
ATCCATAATATCAATAACATTTCCAGCTCCACCAATATAAATTATTTTAAATTTATGGAATATATTTTCATCTTTTAATATATATTCCATATAATTCTGTAACATTTCATCTTCTGTTAAAATACATTTTTCAAATCCTTCAAATTGAAAAAGTAAACTTTTTATAAAGTTATACGATTTCTTTTCTATGATAATTTTATCATCTACTTTATCCATATAGTACAATTCATCAGAATTCATCTTTTTCATAATAGCCAAAGAGTGTGTTGTAAATATAATATTCACTTTATATTCTATTGCCAATTCTCTTAATTGTGATATTAGTTCAACTTGAGCTGAAGCATCAAGTGAAATATCAAGTTCATCTATTAAAATAAGTTTACATCTATTTTCTATTAATTTAAATATATTTATTAAAAAATATTCTCCAGAACTTAAATAGTCTTCTCGTATATAGTAATTATCATCAAGTAATATAAAATAGTATTTATATTTTTTTATAGATACTTCTTTTAGATTATGAAACCTATCATCTTTATAAATATTATGTAATAATTGAATTAATTTAGTAGGTTTAGTATATTTTCCTTCTATTATCTTATTTCTTAAATCAGCATCTATTTCACCACATCTTTTAAATGTTTGAAATCTGTCACCATAAGGTATAGGTAATTCAACATATAAATTATCTTTTATATCTTTATCTATAATATCTTTAGAATCAAATATATTAGTTTTTATATTATATGAATAGTTATACTTATTACTATCTATAATATAAGTAATTTCACTATTATCATTAAAGATATATGGACTTGATGTTTTATCAAAAGTATCAGCAAGTTTTAAATTTTGAATTGCTTTTACTAAAGTTGTTTTTCCAATACCATTTTTACCAACGATACAATGTATAGAATTCTTTGTTAAATCAATATTATATTCTAAATACTTAATATGTTGGATTTTCTCTATTATTATTTTAAAATTATCCATTTTTATCCATATGTATAAACTTATCTACTACAAAGTTTCCATATCGTTTTCTAAGTTTTATTATAAAGCCTTTATCAATATTATTTATATGATTTAATAAACCTGATATTTTAGATAATTTACTATTAAATCTTTTATTCAAAATATCATCAAATTTTTTTTTATCTGTCAAATAAAAATGTAATATAACTTCTATATTCTTTTTAAGTTTTTTGTCTATTGTAATATAGCCATTTTTTGTAATTATTAAACCTAATATTTCTACTTTTTCCCAGTTTTCAAAGTATTTTGTTTTACTTTTATTTAAAAATAATTTATTATTAAAATGTAAATTAAGTAAATCTTGAATTATAGTTGTTAAGTTTAATAAATTATTTTTATTTTTAGATGAAAAAATTAAATCATCTGAATATCTAGTATAAGTAATATCATTTTTAATACAATATTCTTCAAGTTCATTATCAAATATGTATAATATTGCATTACTTAATTGTGATGATGTTGAAAAACCAACGGGTAATTGATTATTATAAACAATTAAATTTAAAATTTGATTTATATATTGTTTAATTTCAGTTTTATCAATTGAAAATTCATTAAGGTTAGATAAAAAACATTTTTTTATATTTTCTTCACTAATACTTCCAAAAAAAGATTTAATATCTGTTTTAAAAAAATATTGATTATTTTTATGAGGATATAAGGCATCATAGATACTAACCCCTTCCCTATATGAAAAAACAACTTCTTTATTTATTTTCATACACTTTATTAATAAATAAATTAAAAAATTATGATATTTTTTTAATTCTTCTGAAGTTTTAAAAAATAATATTTCTTTAAAATTTTGTTGTGTTATATGTTTAGATATATCTAAATTTAAAAAATCATTAAATGAAAACTTATTATGAAATGTTAAATTAAAAGCCTGTTGTAGAGTTAACTGTTTCAAATAAAATCCTATTTTTCTTACAAATACCCTAAAAACTAGGGTATAAATCGTGTAATATGAAGCTCTAGGGACTAAGCAATTGCGACTGAAGATACTTCTAGTCACTTAGTATGGATACATTTTACTTTAGTTTTTATTATAAATTACTTAATTTAATAATTTAAAGTATATATTATTTATTATTTAAAACATATATTTCTGAAAACTTTATAAAAAAATTATTTTCTATTATATAATCTTTA
>JAYELQ010000333.1:0-4610 GCA_034717655.1 Campylobacterota bacterium | reverse complement strand
AGTAGATAGTATGGATGGGAAGTTAGATGTTTCAAATGTTAGTTATAACTATAATAATACTACTCATAAAGGTGCAGAGTTTAAAATATCTTTACCGTTAAAAAAATAAAATTAATAATTCTTAATTATATATAGATATTTTTTTCGTTATAATTTTATCTAAATTAAGAGAGGAGCGATGCTATCTATATATTTTAGATTTAAGTCATCGAATGAGTATGGAATTTACAGGAACAAATGTTTTAGTAACAGGAGCTAGTAAAGGTATAGGTTCTGTTGTTGCAAAAGAGTTGGCATCTTATGGATTAAAAGTTTGGATTAATTACAGAAGTAAACCAGAATTAGGAGATGAACTAAAAGAGGCTATCGAGGCAAATGGTGGTGTAGCTGCTGTAATAAAAGGTGATGTTAGTGTAGAATCTGATTGGGCTGATATGATAAAGGTTATTACTCAAAGTGATGGGCAATTATCTTATTTAGTAAATAATGCGGGTATTACAAAAGACAAATTAGCTATTAGAATGAGTGTTGATGATTTTGATAGTGTTATTAATGCAAATTTAAAATCAACTTTTATAGGGTGTAGAGATTCTTTAAAACATATGTCTAAAAAAAGATTTGGGGCTGTTGTAAATATATCTTCTATAGTTGGTGAGATGGGTAATGCTGGACAAACTAACTATTCTGCTTCAAAAGGTGGTGTTAATACTATGACAAAGTCTTTTGCAAAAGAGGGTGCTACTAGAGGGATAAGATTTAATAGTGTAACACCGGGATTTATAAGAACTGATATGACAGATGAGTTAAAAGATGAAGTAAAAGATGAATATATTAAAAATATACCTCTTAAAAGATTTGGTGAAGCAAAAGAGGTAGCAGGTGCAGTTGCATTTTTATTAAGTGATTCTTCATCTTACATAACAGGAGAGATACTTAAAGTAAACGGTGGATTATATGTATAAATAATCTTTCTTTTATAAAAAGATTATTTTTAAATAAAATATGCTATAATCAGTAAAATTAAACAGAAAAAGGAAATAAAATGTTAGAAAAAATAAAAGAAGTTGTAGTTGAACAATTAGATTGTAATGCAGATGAAGTTAAAGAAGATTCAAAGTTTATAGAAGATTTAGGTGCTGATTCATTAGATGTAGTAGAGTTAGTTATGGCTTTAGAAGAAGAGTTTGATATTGAGATCCCAGATGAAGATGCTGAAGGTATTTTAACTGTAGCAGATGCTTTAAAATATATTGAAGATCACAAATAATAGATAATAAGTTTAGTTTTTAAAGGGGATTAATCCCCTTTAGATAGAAAAATGATTTTTTATAAATTAAATTAATTTTTAATTAAAATTATAGTTAGTTTAATTTATAAAATATAAGAAAATATGGAGATATAAGAATGCAAAGAGTAGTGGTAACTGGAATAGGGATGATAAATTCATTGGGTCATAATGTTGAGGATTCATTTAAAGCTATAGTTGATGGTCAAACAGGTATTGATACTATTAGTTTATTTGATGCTTCAAGTTATGCTTCTCAAGTAGCAGGTGAGGTTAAAGATTTTGATCCTACAGCTATATTAGGTAAAAAAGAGGCTAAAAAAGCAGATAGATTTATTCAATTAGGGATACATGCAGCAGCTGAAGCTATGAATGATGCTAATATAGTAACAGATAATAAAGTAGATGATTCTATTGCAAATAGATTTGGTATTGTATCTGCTTCAGGTATTGGTGGATTAACAAATATTGAAAAAAATTCTATTATATGTAGTAATAGAGGACCTGGAAAAATATCTCCATTTTTTATACCATCATCTTTAGTAAATATGCTAGGCGGATTTATAACAATTCAACATAATCTAAAAGGACCAAACCTTTCTGTTGTTACAGCTTGTGCAGCTGGTACTCATGCTATTGCAGATGCAGCAAAAGTTTTAATGTTAGATGGAGCTGATAAGATGTTAGTTGTTGGAGCTGAAGCTGCTATTTGTGGAGCTGGTGTTGGTGGATTTGCTTCTATGAAAGCTCTTAGTACTAGAAATGATGACCCAAAAACAGCTTCAAGACCATTTGATAAAAATAGAGATGGTTTTGTTATGAGTGAGGGTGCTGGTGCTTTAGTATTAGAGACATTAGAATCTGCTCAAAATAGAGGAGCTAATATATATGCTGAGATTATAGGTTTTGGTGAGAGTGGAGATGCTAATCATATTACAACACCTACTCAAGATGGACCTTTAAGAGCTATGAAAGAAGCTTTTAGAATGGCTAAAAAAAATATAGATGGTGAATTAAAAATAGATTATGTAAATGCTCACGGTACAAGTACACCTGTAAATGATAAAAATGAAACAGCTGCATTAAAAGAGTTATTTGGTGGGGCTGAGAATTGTCCCCCTATCACATCAACAAAAGGTCAAGTTGGGCATTGTTTAGGAGCTGCTGGAGCTATTGAAGCTATTATATCTATAAAAGCTATGCAAGATGGTATAATACCTCCAACTATAAACCAAATAGAATCAGATGAAAACTGTGATTTGGATTATGTTCCAAATAAAGCTAGAGAAGCTCAATTAGATACTATTATGTCAAACTCTTTTGGTTTTGGCGGGACTAATGGTGTTGTAATTATGAAAAAATATCAAAAATAAGGTAAAGCTATGGCAACATATTTAGATTTTGAAGAGAGTTTAAAGAAAATAGAAGATGATATAATCATTGCAAAAACAAAAATTGATGAATATGCTGTTTCAATATTAGAAAAGAAATTAGAAGATGAAGTTAAAAAAACATATTCTAATCTGTCTGATTTTCAAAAATTAAAACTAGCTAGACATATAGATAGACCTTATGCTCTTGATTATATAAGAGGTCTTATGACAGACCATTATGAGATACACGGTGATAGACATTTAGCAGATGATAAAGCTATTGTTTGTTATTTGGGTTATATAGGTAATCAAAGATGTGTAGTAATAGGTGAACAAAAAGGTAGAGGTGTAAAAAATAAAATTGCTAGAAATTTTGGTATGCCAAATCCTGAAGGTTATAGAAAAGCATTAAGAGCAGCTAAATTAGCTGAAAAGTTTAATATACCTATTTTATTTTTAGTTGATACTCCAGGTGCATATCCGGGTATTGGGGCTGAAGAGCGTTCTCAAAGTGAAGCTATTGCTAGAAATTTATTTGAACTAAGTGACCTTAAAACTATTATTATATCGGTAGTTATAGGTGAAGGTGGTTCAGGTGGAGCATTGGCTATATCTATAGGGGATAAGTTAGCGATGATGAGATATAGTGTTTATTCTGTTATATCTCCTGAAGGTTGTGCTTCTATTTTATGGAAAGACCAAGCTATGGTAGAGACTGCTACAAGTGCTTTAAAAATTACATCTACAGATTTAAAAGAGGTTGATTTAATAGATGATGTTATTGATGAACCTTTAATAGGAGCCCATAGAGATAAAGAAACAGCTATTAAAGTATTGGGTGATTATTTCTTAGACACTGTAGAGGAGCTAAAAAAATTAGAACCAGAAGAGAGACTAGAGCAAAGATATAATAGACTTATGTCTTTAGGTAGTTTTGATTAGTAGTAAACAATAACTTCAAAAATATATTTGAAGTTATTACTAATTTTATCTATTTCCCAAAAACTTTTTTAAGAAGAGATGTTGTTTGAGAAGATGCTTTTGTTCTTATATCTTTCTCTTTTTTTTCTATTGTTTTAAACAAACCACTAATAGCTTCTTGTGTAACATACTCTTCTAATTTTATATCAGATTCTTTAGGTATAAAATTACCTAAACCATAATTATTAGCTACTTGCATCATTGAGTTATTTTCAATATAACCTTTTAGATTAGATTTATAAAAATCATTAAAAGTATCATAATATTTTGCAACATTATTTTTTTCCATACTTGTTTTAATAATTGGTTGAATTAGTTTAGTAAGTGAAGTTGTTGTGTTTTGTTGAAAATATTTTGTAATAGCATCATTATCTCCTGCTAATAATTTTTTTGAATCTTTAATAGATATCTTCTCTATAGCATTAATAAATATATCTATAGTTTTTGGGGCTGCTTGTGTTGCTGCATTATTCATTGATAAAATTAAATCATCTATTATTTTATCTCCACCTACTTTTCTAATTACTTTATCTGCTTTTCTTAAATTATTAGGTAGTTTGATTTTTACATCTTTATTATCTAAATAACCATTTTTTTTACTTAGTATTTCTACACTATATTTAGCACCAACTCTTAATGCTTCTTTTAAACCTTGTGTAACAGTAGATTCTTTAAGATTAGTTATATCCATAGAGTTATTATTTGATGTTGCTTTATTTACTGTTTCTACAGTTGTATTTAATACATCTTGAAAGCTAAAAGCAAATGAGTTTGTACTAATAGTAGATACTATAGCTATGGGTAATATATATCTTTTTTTTAATTTAATCATTTGTTATCCTTAATTTATGTTAATTTTTTTATTATATCTTCTAAATAAATTTTTTTCTTTGGTGTATTAAAATCATTATCTTTATGGGTACAACAACCACAATATTTTCCTGCATTAGTTAAATTTATAATTGTTTCTA
>JAYELQ010000332.1:0-4637 GCA_034717655.1 Campylobacterota bacterium | reverse complement strand
TTTCTTGTGTTAATTTCTCTAATTTTCTCTCTTTTTCCATTGCTTTTGTATCTGGTTGATTTGAACACCCACCAAAAAGCAATATAGCCACTGCTAAACTTATACCTATTTTAAATCTATTTTTTACCATCTTTAACCTTTGTTTTAATTATAGCAATATTTTATTTAATAACTAAATAGTATTATTCAGTCAATATATGCTAATATTATCAATATATAAGAATTAAAATGAGGAATCTAAAAATGGAAAATAAAAACTTAGAAAAAATATACTCTATTATTGATAAATATAAAAATGTTCAATTTGAATATTTTGAAGAGTTTTATAGAAAAATTATATTTCAAAATTATCATCAAGATTATATAGAGTTAGCAACAATAGCAGATATAAAACAAAAATACATAAATTTAGATAAAAATATAAATAAATTAGACTTAAAAAACTATGAAGTAAACCTTGTTGGGAATATGGGAGGATTAAATTTTTCTATCGTTAAAAAAAGTCTATTTAAAACAAATAATCATAAATCAGAATCATATGATTTCTTAAGGAAAAATATTTTATCTAATGGAGGTAAATATTACATTAATATAAACTTTTATAAAATTAAAGAGTTATCAAAAAAAGAGATAAAAAGTTTTCGCAATATTAATTGTAATTTACAAGAAGTAGAATTCAATAATAACACTTATCAATTAAGACATCTCCCTTATAGTTTGGATAAAAAAGAGAGAGTTGATTTAGTTATACTTGATACAAAACAAAAAATCTTAACATCTAATTTTATTTATGACCTCTTTTATGCAATTGATGAAGTAAGTTTTATTGATACTTTAGCACTAAAATATTTTACAGATGATAAACGAAATGATAGAATTAATATATATATTTCAAATAAAATAAAAAACTATCCAAAACTATCAAAAAAGTTATTTGATATAATATATACTCTTATTGTTAAATATCAAAATTATGGTTTAAGGTTTGAAAAAAACTCTTTCATACTTCCTTATGAATATGACCAAAATAGATTTGTAGCTAACTGTTATATTCCAGATAGTTTTAACAAATCAATTTTATTATTTATTTTAATGTATAAAGATAAAAGTACTAAGTTTTGTCATGAATTTTATTATTGTAATCATATATCAAAAGATATATCTGATTATAGAAATGTAGATAAATTAGAGAATTATATAAAAAACTGTAAAGAAGTTATAACTTTTAAAAAGTTTGTATTTGATATATTTGATTTATACAAAGATAAAAACATATCAGAATATATAAAAACATATGAAAAGTTATTTCAATATTAAAATAAAAAATAGTATTAGTTTTTAAAGGTTGGGAGATGGTTGGTTGTGAAGAGTTATTATAAATTAATAAATAACTCCTACTCAAATTTATTTCTTATTTAGATACTCTAAAGTAGTTTGTATCAAATCATCATCATCTCTACTAGGTGATTTTATAAGCTCTTTTTTGTCATCTTGATAAACAATAGTTATATTCATATCATAATTACTAATAGTTTTTATTTTTTTATTTGTAGCTAAAGTTTTTATAATTATAAGCTCCAAAAATTGAGTAGTAGGTAAATCCAACTTACCAAATCTATCCTCCATCTCATCTTGAATATCATAGATTTCACTTTTAGATGTAACTTTACTAAGTCTTCTATATAATTCTAGTCGTACTCTATCTTCACTAATAAAATCACTTGATATAAAAGCTGTAATACTTAACTTAATATCAATCACCTCATCATTCTCTTTTACCTCTCCACTCAAAGTAGATATAGCATCTTCTAACATCTTGATATATAACCCATACCCAATTTGTTTTATATGTCCACTTTGAGCTTCACCTATGATATTACCCCCACCTCTTATCTCCAAGTCTTGATGAGCTAATGCAGTTCCACTACCTAAATAAGAGTTACTCTCAAGAGCTAAAAGTCTTCTTATTGCATCTTTTGTGATAGTTTTTTTATCTTCAATTACAAAATAACAATACCCCTCTTTATCTCCCCTTCCTACACGACCACGAAGCTGATGAAGGTCTGCTATACCAAACCTATCTGCCCCATCAATTATAATACTATTTGCATTTGGAAGATGTAGCCCTGATTCTATAATAGAAGTAGCTAAAAGTACATCTATCTCACCATTTTCAAAAGCTTCAAGAGTATCTTCACTTTGTTTTGGAGTTATTTTAGAGTGCATTGTAGATATCTTTAAATTTGGCATTATCTCTAAAATATCATCTTTTTTAGCATCTATGGTTGCTATATTGTTATAGATATAAAATATCTGCCCACCTCTCCTTTTTTCACGAAGGATAACCTCTTTGATTACTTTATCATCATACTCTTTTACAAAACTTCTCACCCCTAATCTCTCACTAGGTGGAGTAAGTAAACTACTCATACCTTTTATTTTTGACATAGCAAGGTTTAGAGTTCGTGGAATTGGTGTGGCACTCATAGAAAATAGATGAATATTATGTTGTAGATTTTTTAGTTTCTCTTTTTGTTTCACCCCAAACCTATGCTCCTCATCTACTATAACTAAAGCTAAATTTTTACACTTTACATTTAAAAGTGCATGAGTACCTATTACTATATCTATATCACCATTCTCCAAAGCTTTTTTAATGGCATTTTTCTCTTTTGTAGTTGTTCTTCCATCTAATTTTGCAACACTAATACCAAAAGGTTCAACTCTTTTTTTAATCCCTTCATAATGTTGTGATGAAAGTAGTGTAGTTGGACATACAAAAAGTGATTGATACTTATTTGTAGCTATTGCTAAAAGTGCATTTATAGCTACTTCTGTTTTACCAAAACCAACATCTCCACTTAGAAGTCTATCCATTACCATACCACTATTCATATCAGCTAATAGCTCTTTTATACTTCTTTTTTGGTCTTTTGTATATTCAAACCCTGCACTATTTTGAAGTATTTTTATCTCCTCTTTATTAGTGTCTATTTTTATACCATTTGTAAGTTCTCTTTTAGCTGCTATTGCTATAATATCACTTGCAATTGCAAATAATCTATCTTTTACTTTACTTTTTAATTTAGAAAAACTACCTTTACCTAATTTATCTAAAGTAGCAGTAGTTCCACTATTAGCTAAATATCTATCTATAATATCTATATTCTCTACAGGTATAAGAAGTCTATCTTCCCCCATATAATTAACAACTACAAAATCCCTTTTAGCCCCCATAATAACTATAGGCTCTATCCCTTTAAATTGCCCAATACCGTGAACATCGTGTACAACAATATCATCTTTTTGAAGCTCATCTAATACAATCTTTGGTTTTTTCTTTCTTCTTTTTTTTATCTCTTTATTTAAAGATATAATAACTTCACTATTTGATATAAGATTAATTATTTGATAATCTAACCTAAAATTTATTTTATTATCATTTAACTCAAATCCATTAGCTTTTATTTTAGCTTCACTTGAAGATATAATAGTTACTTTTTTCTCTTTATGAAAAGTAAGAAACTCTTTTATATCTTTTATATCAATCTCTTTATAAGTATTATCTTCTAAAATAGGAGTAGTAGATAATATATCCTCTTTCTCTAATCTTTTTTCTGGAAATATATAAGCCTCTTCCACTTCATATAATGCCTCTTTTGTTATATAACTCTCTAACTCTTTTGTATAATAACTAGAATCATCATCAAGATACCAAAATCCCAAAGAGTGTATATCTTTCTCAAATGCATCACTGTTTGAATTTTCTATTTTTTGATTTAAAATCTCTAATTTTTCATTATTTAAAGCTAAAAAAGAAGCAGTTATATCAAAGCTTTCTAATTCATCTTTAAATGATTTTTGGTTCTCTACATCAAATTTTCTTATAGATTCCACCTCATCATCAAATAAAGAAACCCTATAAGCAAACTCCTCATTTGGTGGAAATATATCTATAATATCCCCCCTTATAGATACTTCCCCCTCATCTGAAACAATATCTACAAAATAGTATCCCCAATTGTATAAAGTCTGTTTTAACTCTTCTAAATTTAAAATAGATGCAAACTCTATTTTAATAGTATCAAAACACTCTTTTTTAGGTAATGCAAAAGATATAGTTCGTATAGGAGCTATTAAAATCTTATTTTGTTTTCTATAGTTGTGATATTTTTGTAAAGTAGTAGTAATATCTCTTATCTCTTGCGAAAAAGATAATAAATCATCTCCATAATTTGCTCTTAAATCACTCAGTACAAAAGGTTCATATTCTAAATAAGAGACTATATCTCTTGCTTGGATAGATTGCTTTTCATCTGAGACTATTAATAACTGTATATTTTTATCTGTTTTTATAAAATTAAATATATTATTCATTTTTCAACTTTTTTATTCTTATTATAACATATAAAGTAAAAAACTAGTAGAATTGAGAGATAATAAAAAGGAAAAATATGAGTATAGAACAGTTTTTAGAAAATATAACTTTAGAACAATTAGAAGAGCTTAAAAAATTAAAAGAGTTAGAGATAAATAAAATACCCACTTTTAGTTTTAGTACAATAAAGTTTAGTGATATAAATAAGTTAGTTAAAATTAATAAGTGTTTTGATTTTAGTGTATTTAGCAATTGGTTT
>JAYELQ010000331.1:0-4671 GCA_034717655.1 Campylobacterota bacterium | reverse complement strand
TATCTCTTTTTGATTTAGCTTCATCTTCACCAAATATTTTAATAGCAGTTTCTAAATGTATATCTTTATTTTCTATAAATGCTTCTAGTAAAGCTGGGTCTTTACTATAATGTGCTAAAAGTCTTAATTCTATTTGAGAATAATCTATACCAACAAGCTTATAACCATCACTTGCAATAAATCCCTCTCTTATATATCTTCCAGCTTTTGTTCTTACAGGGATATTTTGTAAGTTTGGATTTTTACTGCTTAATCTCCCTGTTGCTGTTCCTGTTTGTATAAATGAGGTATGGATTTTATTTTCACTACTCTCTTTACCTAATTTTAATAAAGGCTCAATATAAGTTGAGTGTAGTTTAAAAGCTTCTCTATATTCTAATATTATAGGGATAATATTATGAGTATCTTTTATTGATAAGAGTGCAGATTCATTTGTACTATATCCTGTTTTTGTTTTCTTTGTTGATTTTAATCCAAGTCTTTCAAATAAAACAACCCCTAATTGTTTTGGAGAGTTTATATTAAACTCCTCTTGTGAAAGCTCATATATTTTATTTTTAATCTCATTTATATTATCTTCACTTATTTTTTTTAATTTTTCAAAAAACTTTAAATCTATTTTTATCCCTTTACTCTCCATTCTTTCTAAAACTGATATAAAAGGAAACTCTATCTGTTTTGCAATTTGAAGCATATATTTTTCATCTTTATCTTCAAATATCTCTAATAGTTTAAAATAAGATTTAAAAGTTAAATAAGCATCTTCACTAGCATATTTACAAGCTTCTTCTATAGTTACATTTGAAAAATCTTCCCCTTTTTTTACAATATCTTTAAATTGGATAGGTTTATACCCATCAAAAAGTCTATCTACTAATTTATCTATACCTACAGGTTTATCACTATCTTGCAACCACGCTAATATCATAGTATCTGCTTCTAGTTTAATATCTAAATTAAAGTTATTTGAGATAATCACTTTATCATATTTATAGTTTTGTAAAATAAGTTTATGTTTATTTAACATCTCTAAAGCTAATTTTGCATCTTCTTTTGAGATTTGCTCTAATACACCTAAATAAAAATGGCTTATAGGGATATAATATGCTTTTGAATTTTCAAAACAAAAAGAGAACCCAACTATAGAAGCTGTAAGAGAATCTATACTTGTTGTTTCTGTATCTAATGCTACTATAGAGTTTTTTGGAATACTATTTATTATTTTAAATAATTCTTTTGAATTATTAAGTAAAATATAATCACATTTTAAAATCTCTTTCTCCCTTATCTCTTTATTTGTGTATTGTTCTTGAATATAATTTTCAGGTATATTTGTTTTATAATGAAGCCCTTCTCTATGAACCCTTTCTATTATTTTAGTCATACCATATCTTTTTAATTGCTTTGCAATTTTTAATATAGGATTTTCTATTGGTAAATTTAATATATCCAAACTTCCAATATCAGATAGTTTATAAGCTTCTTTATCTAAAGTAACTAGTTGTTTACTAATATAAGCTAACTCTTGCCCCTCTTTTAGAAGTTTTTGCCATCTAGGTTTTTCTATATTCTCTACATTTTTATATATATTTTCAAGATTATCAAATTGTTGTATTAAAGACATAGCAGTTTTAGCCCCAACACCTTTGACTCCTGGAATATTATCAGCACTATCACCTAATAATGATTGATATGATATAAACTGACTTGGATAAACTCCATATTTATCAAAACAATCTTCTGTTGTTATCTTTTTTCTTTTAATAGGGTCAAACATAGATATATTTTCATCCATTAGTTGATATAAATCTTTATCGTGACTTACTATTCTTATATTTAAACCATTTTTTACACCATCTGTTGCAAGGGAAGCTATAATATCATCTGCCTCAAGTCCTATATATGAAGCTGTACTAAATCCCATATCTGAAATAAAATTAATAGCTATAGGTAGTTGTGCTTTTAAATCATCTGGGACCTCTTTTCTATGTGATTTATACTCTTTATAAATTTCGTGTCTAAAAGTATCACCTTTTGAATCAAGTGCAAATATAATATAATCTGTTTTAAAATCTTTACCTAAAGAGCTTATAAAGTTCATAAATCCAGTTAGCATATTAGTTGGAAAACCATCAGGTGCTTTTAATGTTTGTGGTAGAGCATAAAAGCTTCTAAATAAGAAACCAAAAGTATCTATAATTGTTAATGTTTTTTTATTTTCTTCCATTTAGGATAGCCTTTGAATTAATTTAGTATAGTTATTTTGAAAATAGATTGTATTAAAATTGTTATTAATTGTATCTTTAATTGTAATAATTCTTTTTAATATCAGAGTATAATTTAAGGGTGGGGTTGTATAATTAGCTTTAAATTATAACATAAAAAATAATTATAATTATAATTAAAGTAGTTATTTTTTTATAAACAAAAGGAAATAAATGAGAATCAAATCAAAACTAATGCTACTATTAGCATTACCACTTTTAGGGCTTATTATTATATCTACAAAAGCAATGCTTACTGATTATAGTAAAGTACAAGAGCTACAAAAGTTAAGTGTAGGGGTTGAACTATCAGTTAAACTATCAAAGTTAGTTCACGAAACTCAAAAAGAGAGAGGTGCTACTGCTGGTTTTATAGGGAGTAAAGGTGTTAAATTTAGAGATAAATTACCACAGCAAAGAGTTAATACAGATAAAAGAATAAAAGAATTAAAATCTTTTTTAGCACAAAATGATATCTCAAATATAGATACAAATATAAATAGCCTAATTGGTAATTTGTTAAGTAACCTGTCTAATATAAGTAATATTAGAAGTCAAGTAGATAGCTTATCGATACAATTAGGAAGTGCTTTAAAATACTATACTTCAACAAATGGTAAAATGCTAATAGCAGTATCAAATATACTTAAAATATCGCAATCAGCAGATATATCAGTAAAATTAAATGCTTATTCAAACTTTTTATTAAGTAAGGAGAGAGCGGGAATAGAAAGAGCAGTAGGTACTGGTACAATAGTAAAAGATAAATTTACACCTGCTATGAAAACAAAGTTTATCAAACTTATTTCAGCACAAGATAGTTATATGTCAAACTTCCTAATTTTTGCATCTAATGACGCTAATGCGTTTTACAATAATACACTTCAAGGCAAAAGTGTAGATGAAGTAAATAGAATCAGAACTATACTTATTGCTAAAAATAGTGATTTTAAAACCGATAGCGGATATTGGTTTGGTATGATTACTCAAAAAATAAATAAACTTAAACAAATAGATGACTTCTTAGCAAAAGAACTTCAAACAACAATAGATACAAATTTAAGTGATACTAAAAGTAGTATGATATTTTTTATCATTATAAATATCATAGGTATTATAGCAGTTATTATAATAGCAACAATAATTTTAAGAGATATATTTGCTAAACTTACAAACCTAAATGGTGCAGTTGAAAATCTACTTACTTCAAAAGACACAAGTAGTAGAATTGAAGTATCTTCAAATGATGAGATAGGGGTAATATCTACTAATTTTAATGACTATTTACAAACTATTCAAGATGGTATAGATGAAGACAATAAACTTATAGATAGTGCAAAATCAACAATGCAAAGAGTAAGTAAAGGTTGGTATAGTGAAACTATCTCTGGTCACACTTCAAACAAATCATTAGAAGAATTTAAAGACACAGTAAACGATATGATAAATGCCACAAAACAACATTTTGCAGATGTAAATACAATTTTAGAACAATATGCCTCTTATGATTATAGAAATGAATTAATGTTAGATGATATTGAAAAAGGCGGAGTATTTGAACTACTTGTAATTGATATAAATAAATTAAGAGATGCAATAACTAAAATGCTAGTAGAAAATAAACAAAATGGTCTAACTCTTGATAATAGTAGTGATATATTACTTACTAATGTAGATAAACTAAACAACAACTCAAATGCAGCAGCAACTTCTTTAGAAGAAACAGCAGCAGCACTTGAAGAGATAACATCAAATATTTCAAATAATACTACAAATGTAGTAAAAATGGCAGGGTATGCAAAATCTTTAACAACATCTGCAAATGAAGGTCAAGAATTAGCAACACAAACAACAAAAGCTATGGATGAGATAGATACAGAAGTAAATGCAATAAATGAAGCGATAAGTGTAATAGACCAAATTGCATTCCAAACAAATATACTTAGTCTAAATGCAGCCGTAGAAGCAGCAACAGCAGGAGAAGCTGGAAAAGGGTTCGCCGTAGTTGCACAAGAGGTAAGAAATCTAGCAAGTAGAAGTGCAGAAGCAGCAAATGAGATAAAAGCACTTGTATCAAATGCAAAAGATAAAGCAGATAGTGGAAAAAGTATATCTAATAAAATGATTGAGGGATATAATGGTTTAAATAATAATATATCTAAGACTATAAATCTAATTCAAGATGTAGAGATGGCTTCAAAAGAGCAACAAAGTGGTATAGTTCAAATAAATGATACAGTAAATCAATTAGACCAACAAACACAACAAAATGCTATGATAGCTTCACAAACTCACGATGTAGCAGTTCAAACAGATACTATTGCTAAACTTGTAGTTTCAAATGCAAATGAAAAAGAGTTTAATGGTAAAAGTAGTGTAAAAGCAAAAGATATGGGAAATATAAAAT
>JAYELQ010000330.1:0-4674 GCA_034717655.1 Campylobacterota bacterium | reverse complement strand
CACTATTTGAAGATACCCCACTAATACAAAAATTTAACATACTATACCTTTTTTCTTTTCATAATAAGATAGATAAAAAATGGAGCACCTAAAAACGATGTTATGACACCTATTGGTATATCTGAAGTTGTTCCAAGATTTCTAGCTATGATATCACAAAGCACTAAAAAAACACCACCATAAAAAAATATAGGAAATATAAGCTTATTTGCACTTTTTTTTGTGATTGTTTTTATTATATGTGGTACTATAAGCCCTATAAAACCAATAGGACCTGTGATACTTACACAAATACCTACAACTATAGAGACACTAAATAGAAGTATATAATTTGTCTTTTTTACATCTACCCCTTTTAGTTTTGCAAACTCATAAGATACCAAAAGTAGATGTATCTGTTTTTCATATTTTTTTACTAAAGTAAGTAAAAATATAGAAGATGCTATCACCCAATAAACATTATCAAATCCAACAATATCAAGGCTTCCCATAGTAAACCTAACTATCTCATAACTCTCTTGCAGGTCACTTATAAAAAATAGTACCATTAAACAGGCACTATAAAAAAATGATAATGCAATCCCCACAAGTAGAAGTGATGATGTTTCAACTGAATCAAATTTTTTTGCAATAATAAACAGTACAACTATAGTAAGAAGTGAACCTAAAAAAGCAAAAAAAGATACATATGAGATAAATCCAAGCACTATAGCTATAGCTGTAAATAGTGTTGCACCACTAGCAACTCCAAGTGTAAAAGGGGTACTCATAGGATTTCTAAAAAGTGTTTGAAAAACAAGACCACTAAGAGCTAATATTGCTCCAACACAAAAAGCAAGAATAGTTCTAGGTACTCTAAGCTCCCAAAAGATTTGATACTCCATTTTAGAACTATCTATAATATTTACTAAAGATAAATCAATCTGTCCAAAAAATGGTGAGAGTGCTATTGTAATCAAAGATATAAATATAAGTAATAGATGCATTATATATCCACCACGATATGTTTATCTATTTTTTTAACACTTCCACAAAAGAACTTTTTAAGATTTTCATCGCTAAAAAATTCTTTATTTGAATTATTAAATATAATTTTACCATCTTGAATAAAAATTATATCAAAGCCTAGTTTATAAGCAAAATGGAGATTATGGGTGATAATTATTTTTGAGTTAAAGTAATCTTTAGATGTTAAAATATCAAATACCATTTTTAGTTTTGAAGGGTCAAGGTTTGATGTTATCTCATCAAAAATTGTGTATTTTGCATTGTGTAGAATACCACTTGCTAATAATACAAGCTGTGACTCTCCACTACTTAAATTTTTGCACGATTTGCTTTTTAGAGTAGAAATATTTAGAAGTTTTAAAACTTCAACTATATTTTTTTTAGAGTATAAATCACTAAGAGATAAAAATTCATCTACATTTATATGCTCATCAAATATTGTAAGCTTAGAGGGAAGATAGTTGATTAGAGATGTTCTTTTATCTCCATAAAGTTTTGAGATATTATTATTATCTATCTTTACACTATCATTTGATATGATACCACTTAGAGTTTTTGCTAAAGTTGTTTTTCCACAACCGTTTGAACCAAGTATTATTAGGTTTTTACTCACAGGAAGTTCAAAACTTACATCTTTTAGTATATAGTTACTAAAGTTTCTTATCTCTAGCATCTTCTAAAAATCCTTTTAAATCATCAAGCAAGTATATTAATCTTTGACTAGGTATCCCTGCATAATGTTTATCTACAACATATATAGTTTTATCTTTTTTAGCATCTATAGGTAGGCTTAGCCAAGGTTTTATCAAGTCATCTTTTGTAACTCCTTTTTTATCTGTAAAAGGAGCTAACAATACTACAATATCAGGGTTTGTAGCTATAATATTTTCTAAATTCAATACAGGCTGACCTTGAAAACTACTTTGGTAAGCATTTTTATTTCCACTTAAATTAATAATATCATCAAAATAGAGATTTTCCCCTGCTACAAATATCCTTTTTTCTAAGTTTGTATTATGCCCTATAACAAAAAGTATCTTTTTATCTTTAACTATACCTTTTATATCTTTAAGTTTTTGATTTAATTTATCCAAAATCTTTTTTGCACTATCTTTTTTATCTAAAACATCACCTATAATTTTAATGCTATTTTGTATATCATCTAATCTTTTCTTTTTAACAATAGTTGTTTTAATTCCAAGGCGATTTAATTTTTTAGATAGTTTTATGCTAGAGTTTTGCATAATTACCATATCTGGTTTTAATGAAATTATCTTTTCTAAAGAGGGGGAGAAATACCCCCCAACTTTAGGTTTGTTTTTTGCATCTTGTGGATAGTTGCAAAAATCAGTATTTCCAACTATTTTATCAGCACTATCTAGGGCATATATTATCTCATTTATTGATGGGCTTAATGCTATAATTCTATCATAAGAGAAAAGCTGAATAGTAAATAGGAGTAAAAATAAAAATTTCATTAGAAACTATACTTTATCCCTGCATAATAAGCCCGTGGAGTTGTAGCATATCCATCGACTGTTTGGTAATATTTATCTGTGATATTATCTACTTTTGTATATACTTTTAAATCTTTTTTAATATCATAATTAGCTACAAAATTTGCAATAGTGTATTTTCCTGTTTGAGCACCTTGCTTATTAGCTTTGTCATATCTCTCACCCACATATTGACCATTTAGTCCAATATGAAGTTTATCAACACCATAATAATCTATACCAAATTTGAAGTCTTCTTTTGCTCTTCTTGCTAAATCTTTTCCATCTTTATCTTTTGCATTTAAATTTGTGTAGTTTATAGAAAGTAGTATATCTTGCATAATATCTTTTTTATAATCTATTTCAAAACCTTTAAGTGTTGAAGTTCCATCTTCATTTATATAGTGAAATGATGGGACAAATGTATAATTAATCATATCTTCAATTTTATTTTCGAAATAGGTCACTTTAAGACCACTATAACCAACTGAAACATCATAAGATATTGTACTCTCTGGTTTAAGTGTAGATGTGTAACTTAAGTTTCCTAGAGTTGGTGCATTGTACGCTGTACCGTAGTTTGAAGAGATATAAAGCTCTTGATTAAAGTTATATTTTAAACCTAATTTTCCTGTAACTTTCTCATCAAACATATTATTGTTGTCATATCTTAATGCCTGAGAAAAAATAAACTTATCAAATTTGTTTAAGTTAGATACAAATAGTGCATCTGTTTGATATTTTCTATTATTAACTATATCTTCAAAGTTTTGTTTACTAAGCCCAACTAATAAAGTATCTTCTTTTCTATAACTAATTTTAGATTGTATTGCAAACTCATTTACTAAACTTTGAGCATTAAATGTATCTTGTGTTCTATTAAACTTTGATTGAGAAGCTTTAAGGTTTACACTATAATCATCTTTTTTATGAGTATAGTCTATATTTTTAAAATAGTGGTTGATATAACTTACTTTAGTAGAATCATCAGCTGTAGAACTATCATAATCATATTGTGCATCGATATTTTTATACAACATTTTAAGAGTATCATTTGAAGTTATATTTACCCCACCTTGAACACTATAAGTTGTATTTTCATATCCATCTTTTTCGAAACCTAACTCATCACCTCTTTTTCCATAGTCTGCTGTACCTTCTTTCGCTTCAAATGCACTAAATCCATCTGTTGATATCTTATTTGCATTTAATTTTATGAAATAGTTATCTTTTTTAGCTCCCAATGTTGTGGTAATTTTTTTAGTATTAAAACTACCACCTTCCAATAAAACATCTCCACTTAAACCCTCTTTTGGTTTTTTTGAGATGATATTGATAACACCCCCACTAGCATCAGCACCCCAAATACCACTTTGAGCACCTTTTACTATCTCTATTTTTTCTATATCGCTTACCATAAGTTGTGCAAGTGGAGCACCACTTAATCCAGCAGGTTCATTGTATCTAATACCATCAATAAGTATCAAAACTCTTTTACTATCAACACCTCTTATAAAAAGTGAATCAAGTTGCCCTAGACCTCCATTACTTGTGATAGATATACCAGATAGTGAGTTTAATGCTTCACTTACAGTTGCTATATGTTTCTCTTCTAACTCATAAGATGTTATAACCTCTACATTTGAAGTTGTATCTTTGATACTTTGTTCTGATTTTGTAGCACTTGATATATTTATAGTTCCTAAATCTTGACTTGAGTATAAGTTTGTAGCCAATAAAAGTGCAGTAGTTATGCTTAAATTTGTTTTTTTCATATATTAATTCCTAGTTTTATTTTTTTGTTTTTATGATTAAAAGTTAAGATTAGTATATGGTGGGGCTTGTTTTAAAGGTAGATATTCAAAAGATTTTATATGGTATTGAAAATTACTATCTGCTTTAGATAGTTTGTAAAGTGTAGAATACATAGCTATAATTGCTAGTGAAAAATATCGCTTACCAAAGCCTTTTAGGTGTTTCATAATAGCATTATACCCATATATAATAAATAAAGAGTAAAATAAGTATAATTAGTCCATTATACATATTAGAAATGTACTAGATAATATTACACCAGATAATTTTAAAAAAGTGTATGAGATGATAATTGAGAAGTTAAGAGATATTGGTGTATTAGATAAGTTTAATTTTAAAGATGATTATATGCTAG
>JAYELQ010000329.1:0-4683 GCA_034717655.1 Campylobacterota bacterium | reverse complement strand
TACAAAAAAGATATCAAACACCAGGGGAAGGGTATGGACATTTTAAATTAGCACTTTTAGATAAAATAAATGAACACTTTACCCCTTATATTCAAAGAAGAGAACATCTAATGAATAATCCAGATGAAGTAAAAGAGATATTAGCACAAGGTGCTTCAAAAGCTAGAAAAATAGCTCAAGAAAAAATGAAAATTATTAGAGATGTAGTGGGGTTAAACTATTAAAATTGTTACAAATAACTCTAAATAGAATTTAAGTTATTTTTTTATCATAATTCTACTCTTCTATAAGTATTGTTCTTGTATTATATTGTATTTTATATATGGAGTATATTATGTTTAAAAATACCTTTATAGCTACTAAGTTAAAAGTCAGTGCTATTATTACAGTGATTGGTTTAGCTTTATTAGATATCTTATCTTATGATAAGATATCTAACTTACAAAATGATTTTAAAGAGTACAATAGTATTATAAAACTTTATTAGTTTTATAGATATTTATAGAATAATAAAGAAAAATATTTGACTTATAAATATTTTTCTTTATTATTCTATAAATATCTATAAAACTAATAAAATTTTATAATACCTAAAATAATTGAATAATGTACTATAAAAAAGTACAAATAGTAATAAAATTTTATATATTTTCATAGAAATATTATAATATTTTATTTATTAAAATCATTAATAATGTTTATTATTCTTTTTATTTCATTATTTTCTAAATGCTCTCCAATAGGTATAGATACTAAATATTTATCTTCATTTGTTGCCTTATATTTTGAGTAATCTTGAGATAAATATTCATAAGCTTTTGTATTTGGTAAAGCTTGTGGATAATGGATACCACAACTAACTCCATTAGATTTAAGATAATTCATAAAATCTTCTCTATTTTTAACTTGAACTACAAATAGATGCCAAACATGTAAAATATCATCTCTAACTATAGGTAATTTTATCTCTTTATTTTTTATATTAGTTAAATATTTAGATGCTATATTATTTCTTTTTTCTATCCAACTATTTAAGTATTTTAATTTTACATCTAAAATAGCAGCTTGCATCCCATCTAATCTTGAATTTATACCCTCTATTTCATGTGCAAATTTTGAGCTTCTACCATGATTTGAATACATTCTACATCTTTTTTCTAAATTACTATTATTAGTAATTATAGCTCCACCATCTCCATAAGCTCCTAAATTCTTACCTGGATAAAAACTAAATGTTGCAAGGTCACCAAATGTACCAATTTTTTTACTACCTATCATAGCACCATGTGCTTGTGCTGAATCCTCTACTACTTTTAAATTATGATTTTTTGATATATCCATAATAGTATCCATATCACAAGGTTGTCCATATAAATGAACAGGTATAATAGCAGATGTATTAGATGTAATATTTTCTTTTATACTATTTGTAGATATAGTATAATCATCTCCACAATCAGCAAAAATAACTTTTAAATTATTTCTTTTAACTGCTTCACTTGTAGCTATAAATGAATTTGCAGGTACTATAACTTCACTATTTTTAGGTAAATCTAAACTCCAAAGAGCTATCTCTAATGCATCAGTTCCATTTCCTACACCTATACAATATTTAGCATTATGATATATTGCAAAATTTTCTTCAAATTTCTGAACATATTTTCCACCAACAAATGCTGTATCACTTATAACATTTTCAATAGCTTCATTTATCTCTTCTTTTATAGTTGAATACTGTTTTTTTAAATCTAAAAAGTTTATCATCTTATTATACCTTTGATATTATCTCTAATGCTTTTATAACATTAATTATTGATTTTTTATTTGTTATTGGCTCTTTATCATTTTTTATACAATCTAAAAAATGCTCAACTGAATTATTTAAAGATTGTTTTTTAGGAAGGTCTGGTGTACTTGTATCACCATATTTATATTGAACTATATGTTGATAAAGTTCATTTTTAGTTAAATCTTTTTCTAAAATTATACCTGCATCATAAACTTCAATAGCAGATGATTTAGTATCATCATAAACTACACTCATATCTGTACCACCTATTATCATCTCACGAACTTTAACAGGAGATAACCATGAAACATCAATACTTACTACTATACCACTTTTAAGCTCTAAATTAATAGAGGCAATTGCTTCATTTGAAAACTCTTTATATTTTTTCTTAAATACACTTACTTTTTCTATATCTAATCCAACTAAATAATCTATAATAGATAAATCGTGAACAGCTAAATCCCATATCACATCTGTTGTATATTGAAAAAGACCAAGATTTATACGTCTTGTATTTATATAAACTATATTACCAAATTTTTTAATATTATCTTTTAAATATTTTACAGGTTCACTATAAACAAAAATATGATCAACCATATATTTTAAATTATTCTTTTCTGCTAATTCTATTAACTCATAAGCATGGTCAAGATTTAAAGTAAATGGCTTTTCAACAAAAATATGTTTACCTGCAACTAAAGCTTCTTTAGCAACTTTATAGTGTGTTGCAGGTGGTGTTGCTATAAATACTGCTTCTATATCACTATCTAAAACTTGTTGATATGATGTTTTAATATCAAATGTATATAACTTTTTAGCTTCATTTATTCTATTTATATCTTCATCAAATATAGTTATAAGTTCATATTCTTCTGTATTAGTTATTGTACGAGCTAAATTTATACCCCAATAACCATATCCTATTAGTGCTACTTTCATATTTTTAATTCCTTTGCTAAAATAAATTCACATCTCTTTTCTAATAAAAACAATATCATATTTTCAAATTCTTTAAAAGCATTAATATCCCAGCTATTAGGATGAACTTGAATAACTATATAATCTAATTTTTTAAAATTTTTATTAAAATAATCTAAGTTTACTATATGTGTTGGATATTCTATATTTATTCTATTTGTAATATTTATCCCTTTAAAACTCTTTAATCCAAAAAAATAATATTTTATATCTGTTTTATTTAATGCTTTAGAAGTATTTTCATCTATTGCATTATATGGTGCACCAAAAGTTTTAAATTTAAACCCTAATCTTTTTTTTGCTAATTTATTTGAATAAGTAATTGACCTAAATTGATATTTTTTATTTGTTCCACGAAATTCTCTATAACTTTGATTATCAAATTTAAATTGTCTATGTAAAAAACCGTGATTCCAAAATTCAATTAAACCACTTTTATTATATTTTTTTATCCATTTAAAATATTTTTTATCTTCAAATATCAAAGAATTACCAATAACTCCAATATTTGCTTTAATATTATGTTTTTCTATAATATCTACAAATTTTTGCCATCTTTTAGGTACTGTTTTATCTTTACCTGGATAACCTGCTAAATCATCTGCTTTTAATATTATATTCATTATTTTATATTTCTTATTTTAACTGCTGGATTACCTACATAAAATCCAGATTCTTTTATATCTTTTGTTACAACACTTCCTGCACCTATTACTACATTTGAACAAATATTTATAGGTAATATAGTTGAATTTGAACCTATTGAAACATTTGATGATATTAATGTTTCTTTCCATAATTTTGGATTTTCAGATGGCTTACCATCTTTAAATAAATCATTTATAAACATAACTCCATGACCTATAAAACAATCCTCTTTTATGGTTACTAATTCACAAATAAATGTATGAGATTGAACTCTTGTATTTATACCTATTCTAACACCTTTTTGAATTTCACAAAATGGTCCCACAAATACATTATCTTCTAATATACATTCATATAAATTTGATGGCTCTACTATAGTTACATCTTTTCCATATTTTACATCTCTTATTTCTGATTTATATTTTTTTATCATTAAATATCCAATATTAGTTTAATTAATAATTTTATCTACAAAATTATCTATATCTAATTTCATTTTTGAAAATACACTATTTGCTATAGTTTTATTATCTTTTAAGATTAATTCTTTTGCTAAATTTATAATTTCTATTGTGTTATTTGAATGCACCATTAATTTATTATCTATTAAAAATTTATCATAATGGGTAATAAAACTTCTAGTTGAGATTACAGGTACACCAAAATATGTAGCTTCTGTATTAATTGTTCCACCACCACCAATAAAAAGATTAGATATAGCTAATAGATGTTGTAAAATAATTTTCTTTTCTAAAATAATAGCTTTTTTAAATCTCTTTTTTAAATGAATTGAATCATATCTTGGAATAATAATTAAATTAATATCCCAATTTTCAAACTCTTCTAAAGCTTTATCTAAAAAATCATATCTTTTATTAACATAACTAGCTTTAAATTCCTCTTCTCTTACAACAACTATTGGCTTATCATAATTAATCTTAGGTATCTCTTTTTTTATATAATTAATATCTAATTTAAAATCTTTTAACCATATTAAAGGATCAATAAAATTATAATTAACTATTTGTTCATTAGATAAACCTAAATTATTAAAAATAATATTATCAACCATAAAAGGTTTAAATATAATTGTTGAAAAAGGAGCAGTTAATCTAGTTACAGCAGTAATGTCTTTTATATCTTTTGAGTATCCTTTAGTTGGAATATCATTAAAATTAATAACTTTTAATCCTAATCCAAATCCAACTCTATTAATATCAACAACACTACCACTTACAACAATTTTAATATTATTATTTTTA
>JAYELQ010000328.1:0-4688 GCA_034717655.1 Campylobacterota bacterium | reverse complement strand
CTTCTTGGTAAAATATAAAAAACATTAGTGATAGTATCACTATTGAGATATATTTTTGTATTTTCATCTTTTAAATAGCGTTTCAAAATATCTACAGAATACTGATGATACGGTCTATTTTCATCAAATAAATCTATCACAATATTTGTATCAAAATATATTTTATTCATATTGCATCGCTTTTTCTTTGAGTATATCTTTCATATCGATATTTGTAAGAGTTCCTTTATGTGCGATACCTATCAAGCTGTTTAAAGCATCCAACTTTTTAGCCACACCCATTTTAGCTTCCTCTTTTTCAAGATACTGCTCTACAGCTAGTGCTACTATCCTCGACTGTTTTTGATGATGCTCTTTTGAAAAACTCTCCAATTCTTCAGAAATATAAGTAGGAATAGTAAAAGTCTTTCGTACAGCTTTTGTTTTTTCCATAAGTTTTGTCATAGTAATCCTTTGTATTAAAAGTATGAATTTATTATATGATTTATTTTTAGTTTTGTCAAATTATAGAAATAACTCATCTTTTAAATCATTGTATTTATCCCTATTAAACTTATAATTATCAGTTATAAATTCTCCATAGTTTTCTACAAAATAATATCCATAAATTTCATCACCTATATATGGTCTTTGTTTTTCAAAATATTTAAATAAGCTAAATGTAAAAAATTGCATTAATGAATTTAGTTTAGATTTTGTAATCTGTTTTTCTATAAAGTTATTAATATCATTTAAATTTATAAATTCATCCCAAACTTTTTGACCATCAAGTAAATTATTTGTTAGAAATATATTATCTAAGTTCTCAAACTCCTTAACACCTACATAATTAGATATATCTATCATAAATGGAAAATATAAAGTAAATGTTTGAGAGTTTATAAGAGTCATAGTTTTAGATATATTCAAATAATTTAAACTTTTTATATCATTTTCAAAATTATTATAATCAGTCATTAGACCATTTCTAAATCTATTTTTATCTTTTTTAATATCTTCTAGTACATTTGTATAATAACTACTAAAATCTTTATCTTCTAAAAGTTTTTGATACTTAGTTTGTGTTAAATCATATCCTAAACGATTATCATTTTTATATATATTTTCCACATCATCAAAATCAAAAAAATAAACTTTTGGATTAATACTATTTTTCTTACAACTTCTATTAATCCTACCCATAAACTGCTCTTCACTATCAATAGTAGATATATCTTTAAATCCTAAATCCATATCTATATCAACACCAGCTTCTATAACTTGAGTAGCTACAACTATTATATTTTTATCTTCTTTAGTTTTATTTATTATAGATTGTCTATAAGCTTTGTTATCATCTCCACTTAACTCATGTACATTATCAAATTTTTTTTCTATTAAATCAAAAAAGTCTCTTGCTGTTTTTTTAGATATAAATTCAAAAAGTATTTTTTTATATTTTGGATTTATGTCTTTTAATTTTAAATATAATTCATCTAAAGTTATTTTATTTTTTAATAAACTATAATCTATATTTACACGATTTTTAAATAGTTCGTGTTCAAAAAAGTAATCTCTTTTATCTTTTGCTATCAAGTCTATAAAATTGTTTTTATTTTCTAAAAAGTAATCAAGCTTAGGTAATGTAGCAGACATAATAATAATTTTTATATTTAAATACTTAGCATATTTATCAAAAAATTCAACCATATACCACCACAAATGATTATTATAACTTTGTATCTCATCTAATATAATAATTGAGTTAGCTAGTTGCCAAAGTGGAAAATTATCCTCTTTTGAAGTACCAAATAAAATATTAAACAAAGTTATGTGAGTTGTGATAATAGCTTCTTTATGAAAAAATAATCTACTTAAATAAGCTTTATTGTATTTTGTTTCCATACTTTCTTGTGCATCTTCATTATCTATGCTCATAGGTGTTATAGAGTTTATCACTTCTATATTTAGCTCATCTTTAAAGATATCATCAAAAACTTTTTTTGTTTGCTCCACTAAAGTATTAAAAGGAAATATATAAAAAAGTTTATTTATTTTGGCATCAGTTTCTAAAATATTTAAAGCTAAGTTTATAGATGTCAAAGTTTTTCCACTCCCTGTAGGGGCTTCAAGATAAAAGATATTTTTATCTAAATTATTAAGAAGATTATTTTTTGCCTCATTTGATAACTCATCTCTTAAAATATTTATACCTTTAGGCTCTCCAAAACTATCTATATATCTTTCAAAATCACCTTTTAATTTAAACTTTTTAGATTCTGATAATATTCCAAAATCATTAAACTTTATATCAGCCATATATTCAGTAGTAGCATAATAATCACTTGATATTAAAAGAGAAAATAAAAGTTTGTTTAATATATAAAATTCAAAATAGTTATCTAAGTTGTAGTTTTTAATAAAATCATTTTCATCTTTTAAAAAATTATCTAATGTTGTTAATTTACCATGATGTTTTGATATTTGATATGCAAAATTATAAAATATATAACTTATTTTGTAATACTCTTCATCGCTATTTATAGTTTCAATTTCAGGTTTAAATATCTTTATATATTCCAAAGCTCCTAAAAGTGAATGATTTGAACTTTTTGTAGTTTCTTCAAAAAGTTTATTATTCATTTTATTTATTTGAAAAGATGGGTTGATTTTACCTAAATCATGTAAAAATATAGCATTTAAAAATAATCTCTTTATCAAGTCAAAATACTTATAATCAATAACTTTAATTAAATCATCAATTGTATTATTTAAATCTTTATCAGAGATTATTTTATTTAAATACTTTTGTGTTAATAATAAATGTTCTGTTAATGTTTCACTATCTTTATTTTTCTTAGTATGTGCAAAATAGTTATCATATTTATCTTTTAGCTCTATATACATATATCAACTTCTATATAAAAAAATAGTTTTTTGAATCATAAGAAAATATATCTTTTGAATTATTATCAGTAACTTTACTATTTGTAAAACATAAAGTTTCATACTCATAAAAATGATAATCTTTTTGAAGCTTTATAGGTGAGACCTCTTTAAATATATACAAACTTTCTCCTCGTGGTTTATTAGCTGATAACACCAATTTATCTTCAATAAATAATGATGATAGATTCAAATTTTCTAAAGCAGTTTTTAACTCTATCTTTTTTACTTCTGATATATCAGCAAAATGGTCATTTTTTCCAAGATATGGTGTATATATAGCTTTTTGATTTGTTAAATACTCTTTTATTTTACCATACTCTTTACTATTATTATCAAGTATTATTATTTGCCATTTTGGATTTTCAAGCCATTGTTCTCTTATTATTAAATTACCACCTTGTTCAAAACTAGCATACCCAACACTATTATTAAAAGTTTGGATTTTTTTAGAAAAATATCCATTTGGAGAAAGTGGAATGATAGATATTTTTAAATCTTTTAATTTCTCATAAAATTCAGGGTAACCATCATCCAAAGCCAACTTTTCAGTTTTCTTTTTGATTAACTTGTTTTTTTGTTCAATCTCTCTATTTTTATTATGAAGTTGTGTGTAACCACCAAGACCAATTATAGCCCCCAACACTCCTAAAAGTGCTGGTTTATGGATATTGTTATAAGTAAAATATGCATAGCTATTTACATCTGGTTTTTTGAAAAAGGCAGTTTTTCCACCTATCTCAAAACTGATAGCTTTCATTAACTTATCTCTTCTTTTGTAAATATATTAAATTTTGGTAAAGTTGTATTAATATTTAATTTAAAAGGATTATAATAAACTTCAACTTTAGTATATTTAGAGTTTATTATTTTTTCTATATTTGATAAATCAATCTCTCTTTTATCGCTATTAAACTCTATATAGTTACTTAAATCAGGTAAATAACACTTTGTATCATTACACTCTACAAATAAAGCAAATTCATTTTCACAACCAAACTTACTATTTGTATTATATGCTGTAGCACTAACTAAACTTACTTTTTTAAACTCTTCATAATTAGCTTGTGTATAACCTGTAAAATCATCTCCTAAAAGAGTTTTATACTCATCATAAGAGTTTGGATTTATACCAAATCCATAAAAGTAATGAGCTTCATCTACTGTGATTTTTGTTCCCAATGTTGATTGTTTTGCATCATCTTTAGTAGAGTCAGCAAAAGGGGATAATATATCTTGAACCTCAATATTTGTATCTTCAAATCTATTAAAACCTTGTCCAAACTGAACTGCTCCAGTTATAGAGATATTTTGACCTTTTTCTGCAAATGTTGCACCAAAATTTTTAACATCAATACAAGAAAAAAGTTTATTCATCACATCTTTTGTAGTTGGCTTTTTCTCTGTTGTTTCAAAAAGTACTTCATATCTTTCACCTAGTTTATTAGGAATAATAGCTCCTTTTTCCTCTTTCCAACTTTTTATAAAAAGAACTTTTTTATTTTCATTTTCCCACATCTTTTTCATAGGATATTTTAGTGCTTTATCACTTCCAAATATATCACCGTTACTTGTAGATTTTGGACGACCTGTAAAATCTGCATTCCAATTTGCCATATTTGCACCAATTCCGATTATTCCATAAACTCTATTCATTTTCATTCTCCTCTTTTCCTTTAAAAATACTTTCAAATTCATTGAAGAATTGAAATATTGATTCTTTATCGTACCCTTGTTCTTCATAACCTGCTATTGCTAAAAAA
>JAYELQ010000327.1:0-4707 GCA_034717655.1 Campylobacterota bacterium | reverse complement strand
CTTCTTTTTTAATATCTTCTAGTTTATCTTGATGTAAATCTTCATCTTTAAAAATAGTCCCACCATTCTCTTCTATAATCTCTTGAACTCTTTTACCACTAATCACTTCTATATCTAAAAGTTCAGCAGTCATCTGTTCCATAGCTTCATTGTTATCTCTTAATGTTTGAAGGACTGCTTTATATCTCTCATCTAATAGAGTTTTTATATGATTATCTAGCTTATGAGCCATCTCATCACTATAATCTTTTGAAGTTTGTCCACCACCTAAAAATTGATTTGATTGTTTTGATAATACCATAAGCCCTGCTATATCAATATCACTCATACCATAAATAGTAGCCATAGATTTAATAATATCAGTAGCTCTCTCAAGGTCATTTCCAGCACCTGTACTAATCTCACCAATATAAACCTCTTCAGCTGCTCTACCACCTAAAAGAGTATCAACCTCAGCCATAAGTTCGTGTTTTTGCATAAGATATTTATTCTCTTGAGGTGTATTTAGTGTATATCCTAATGCTGAAAGTCCTCTTGGAACTATAGATACTTTATTTACTTTTTTAGCACCTTTTGTAACTTCTGCTATTAAAGCGTGTCCAGATTCGTGATATGCTACTATTTTTCTCTCTTTTGGAGATATTCTTCTACTTTTCTTCTCAAGTCCTGCTATTTGTCTCTCTACAGATTCTTTAAAATCTTCAGCATCTACACTCTCTTTATTTTGTCTACCTGCTAAAAGTGCAGCTTCATTTATAATATTTGCTAAATCAGCCCCTGCTAAACCAGCAGTCATAACAGCAACCTCTCTTAAATCTACACTTTTAGATACTTTTACACCTTTGATATGTACATTTAATATCTCTATTCTACCCTCTAAATCTGGTTTATCAACTAAAACTTGTCTATCAAATCTACCTGGTCTTAAAAGTGCTGGGTCTAATATCTCTGGTCTATTTGTAGCTGCTAATATAATAACAGGAGCTTTATCACTACTAAAACCATCCATCTCTGCTAAAAGTTGATTTAGAGTTTGTTCCCTCTCATCATTTCCACCCATTCCACCTGAAGCTCTACTTTTACCAATAGCATCAATCTCATCTATAAAAATAATAGCAGGTGCATTCTCTTTTGCTTGTTCAAATAAATCTCTTACTCTACTAGCCCCAACACCTACAAACATCTCTATAAAAGATGAACCAGTAACACTTAAAAATTGACAATCAGCTTCACCTGCAACTGCTTTTGCTAAAAGTGTTTTACCAGTTCCGGGAGGTCCTACAAGTAATACACCTTTTGGTATTTGAGCACCTAAGTTTACATATTTATCTGGACTTTTAAGAAATTCTACTATTTCAGATACCTCCTCTTTAGCTTCTTTATTTCCTGCCATATCTTCAAATTTTACTTTTGGTTTTTCGCTATTTATCATCTTTTTAGCTCCACCCATACCAAGGATACCACCAGCTCCACCACCCATTGATTTAGATATTCTTTTACTTATAAATAACCAAATAGCAAAAAAGAAAAACAGAGGTAATATCCAACCAAATAACATATCTTCTAGTATATTTTGGTCATTAAAACTAGCATACTCTATACCTTGTAGTTCAAGTAAAGGGATAAGTGTATTATCTGGATTAACTTTTTTTGCTATATATTTAATATTTCCAGCATGGATATCTTTTGATATAGCTTTTATCTCAAAATTACCTATAGCAACATAATCTATCCTACCCTCACCAATAAGTTTTTTAATCTCAGAGTAAGATACTTTTTTTGTAATTGTTTGTCCATAACTATTACCATTATCTACATCCATACCATCTTCTGGTGCAAAACTTCTAAATACCATTATTGTAAAAACTGAAAATAGTATAAATACTATTATTGGATTATTCTCAAAAAAACTGTTTTTATTACCGTTACCATTACTATTGTTATTTTTCTTCTTATTTAAATTATTCATTACTTCTTTACCTTTTTTACTATTAAAGTTACCCATTCATTTTGTTGTAACTCTTCTAAAATTTCGCAATCTTCAAACTTTTTTAAAACTTTGAGTTTATGTTGCTCCATAATTCCAGATAATATAATAATACCATTTTGTTTTGTTATCTTTTTTAAATCTCTTGATATCATTGCTAACACATCTGCTACAATATTTGCTATTACTACATCATAAGTTTTGTTTACATCATTACAAGAACCTTCCCAAAACTCATCTACCACCTCATCGTTACTATTAAAGTTTTTTATAGCATCATTTACAGCTACTATATCTGTATCACAAATATCAACCATTGCCCCTAATTTTTTAGATGCAATCCCTAATATACCACTACCTGTACCCACATCACATACACTATTATCTTTTTTTACATATTTACTAATAGCTTTTAAACACTCATTTGTAGTTTCGTGATGTCCAGAACCAAATGCCAAAGTTGGATCTACAACTATATTTATTTTATCTTTATGTGGTTCATTCCAACTAGGGTGGATATAAAACTTTCCAACCTCAATTGGTTGAACACTCTCTTGGTATAACTTTATCCAATCTTGATTTTCTTTTTTTTCATAGTTTATGTCACATTTTATCTCTGTATCAAATGCAGTTGATAACTCTTGTGCAAATGCGATTACACCATCTTTTATGTTATCAAGTTCATCTTCGCTTCTTATGATAATAGTTTCATTCAATTCCTCTATAGCTTCTTGCGTAAGAGATGAGATTAAATCTAAAAATAGTTCATAATACAAATTTGGATTGATAGTTAATTCATAATAATATTTATTCACTTTTTTTCCTTTATAAAAATCATAAGCATTATACCCTATTTTATTTTAAACTATATGAGTTAATATATATAGTTTAATTACTTTTTAAGTATAATAGATTTTTTAAAGGAAGTAATAATATGAAAAACATAATATCTTTTATAGAAACAAAAGAGATAGAGAAATTAGATATATATTCACAATTAAAATGTGATAAAGATGAGGTTAAAATACTTCAATATTTAACAAAAGAGTATATAATAGGAAATGAAGATATATTAATACTTGATGTATTATCTCAATTTTATGATGTAAGAGAATATCAACACCTAAATAATATATACCATATAAAAAATCTACTTGAGTTAGGTTGGATTATACAAAATAGTTTTGTAACTACAAAAATAAGTGAGTTACCATTATTAGAGCTTCTAAATAAAACAATAAAACTAAGTAGCTCTTTTTTAAAACTTGTCGAAGTTGGCTCTTTAGAATTAGTTTTACCTGATGTAAAAGAGTATAATGACCACCTTGAATATCTTCAAGACCAATTTTTTAAAATAGATTTAGCACAAAAATTAAATGTGGTAAAACATAACTTTGATGAGAATTCCCCAAATGCAAATAGGTTAAGAAGTAAATTAGTTCTACTTGAAAATAGGATAAAAGAGAGATTATTAAAAACAACAAATCCAATTATGTTAGAAGAGTTTTTTGAAGAGAATGAACTAAATGAGAAAGAGCAGATGATATTTTTGACACTTCTAAGGGAAGAGTATGGTAATAGTGAAGAGTCTATAAGGGATATGAACTCTTTAATTGCTTTGATATCAAATGATGATTATGAAAAAATAAAACATAGAAGCCTACTTGAAGAGAGTGGAAACTTAATATCAAATAATCTTATTGATTATGATGAGATGCTTACACCATTTGGGGGTATTAGTAGAAATTTTTATATACCTGAACAAACACTATATAAAATATCACACCCCGTTCAAAAATCAAAAAGAGTCCAAAAAATAAAACTAGATATGTTGATACAAGAGCAAGAGATGTTTGAACTAATAGAACCAAAAAAATCTTTGGATAATATTATATTAGATAAAAAAACAAAAGATATATTAGACAGACTTCTTAAACAATTAGATAAGAGTGTAGTTGAAAAACTAAAAAAATGGGGTATAAAAGATAAGAAAAAAGGGATTGATGCTAGAATTATATTTTATGGGGTAGCAGGAACGGGTAAAACAATCACAGCTTTAGGGTTGGCTAAATCTTTAAAAAAACAGATACTAAGTTTTGATTGTAGTAAAATATTATCTATGTATGTTGGGGAGAGTGAGAAAAATGTTCGTAAGATATTTGATGATTATAAAGAGCTATCTTCACAAACAAAATCACAACCAATTCTACTACTAAATGAAGCAGACCAATTTTTAAGCAATAGAGTAAGTGGTCAAATAAGTGGAAGTGATAAGATGCACAATCAGATGCAAAATATATTTTTAGAACAAATTGAAAGATTTGAAGGTATATTAATAGCTACTACAAATCTACTTGATAGTATAGATAAAGCTTTTTCAAGAAGGTTTGATTATAAAATAGAGTTCAAAAAACCAAATGAGGAACAAAGGGTAAAATTATGGCAAGAGTTACTTCCATCAAATCTACCACTTGAGAAAGATTTTGATATTGAAAAACTAAAAACTTATAATTTAACAGGTGGACAAATAGAGTTAATTATAAAAAATACAGCTTATAAAGTTGCTATAAAAGATGAATCTATATTTTATATAAATGATTTTATTGAGGAGATAGATAAAGAGATAAAAACAATGTTTGATAGGGAAACAAAAGTTGGGTTTATGAGTTAGGTAAATCCGACCAAATTTCCAAAATGAACTAAGCAAACTTTAAGAATAA
>JAYELQ010000326.1:4336-20408 GCA_034717655.1 Campylobacterota bacterium | reverse complement strand
TTCAATAGAATTAGGGGATATATCTCTACAGTTAAAAAGAATAATAGATCAGTTTTTAATGAACTAAGAAATGCTTTAGATGGAAAATATTATGAGCCTTGTTTACTTGGGTGCTGAATGGTTACAAATATATTTATATAACATTGTAATAGTTCATTAAAATAACCATCTAAATATATATCTTTATCAATATTTATTATAACATTAATGTTATTTGACTTTATAGGACCATCAACAAGATGTAAAAAGTTATCTATATTTTTATCTAGTTTAAAGTTACTTAAAACTCTATCATCTTTTATAAAGTTTCTAAAATCATCTATTGTTTGAGAAAGGTATTGTGCATTCCTATTTATATTATCACAAGATTGTATGAAAAACTCATCACTAAGAATACCTAACTCTTTTTGCATTTTCATACCTGTAGTTGCTGTAGATATGATAGAGAGTGGTTGTCTCCATTGGTGTGCTATATTTCCTATCATTTCACCTATAGCTACCATTTTCTCAGATTTAAATAACTGCTCTTGTATCATTAAATTCTTTTTTACCTCATCTTTTATTCTTTTCTCAAGGTTATTATTTAATGCTCTTAACTCTTTTGTTTTCTCTTTTACTAATAACTCCAAATCTTTATATGAACGCTTTAATAGATAGTGTCTATATATAAGAAATAAAATAGCTATAAGGATAACAAATAATATATTTCTAATAAATGTGTAATCAACTTGCTCTTTTATATTTACAGTTACCCATCTTTCGGATATATCTATTTTTTCTTTTTGAGTAATTTTAGATAAAGCCTTATTAAATATATCTAACAATATAGGTTTATCATCTCTTACTGCAATTGATAGCTTATATCTCATATCAGTATATCCTGCAATTTGTAAATTATTAATTGAAAATTTATTTATATAATATGATACTACAGGAAGTGTAGCTATGGTACAATATGCTTCACCATTAGAAACACTTTGAAGAGATTCAAGATAACCCTTTGTTTCTAATATATTTATATTTGAATATCTCTCTTTTAGTTTCATAATCAATCCAGAATCTTTTTTTCTAGCAATTGATTTATCAAGTATATCTTCTATACTATTTACAAATGGTTTCTTAGTTTGAGTTATAATAGCTAATTTATAATCTAAATATGGTTTAGTAAATATAGCATATTTTTCCCTTTTCTTTGTTTTTATAGCAGATGGTAAAATATCACATTTTTTATCTTTTAAAAACTGTTGAGATTCACTCCAACTCTTTGTTGGGATATTTTCAAATTTAATATCTAATCTTTTTTCTAATATTTTTAAAGTATCTATTGATACACCTCTCATATTATTCATATCATTATCTTTAGCAAACTCTATAGGTGCCCAATTTGGATTATTACACATTTTTATTATTTTATTATTTTCTAAATATTCTTTCTCATTTTTTGTAAAATCTAATGAGGTAGAGTCTTCTAAATTTACATCTCTATATAATATATTATTAATATTTATGTTGTTCTTTACTAAACCCATTAAATTATATATATCATATATTCTTTGAATTTTATTTTTATCTATATCTCCTAATTTTACACCATTTTCATAAGCTAACTCTTTTAATATATTAGCTTCATATATTAAAGCTTTCTTTGATTTATTTTGAGTATTGTATTTTTCTAATATAATTTTAACAGTTTCTTCAATATTATCAAATGCATACTCCCAACCTTTTAAAGATGCCTTTTTAAAATCCGATACAGTTTGATTATTCTTTTTTATAAAAGAATCTGATGTAAAAAGGATATCATTATAAAAATCAAATCCATAATCTTTTGGATTCCAAATTTTATATTTTAGATTTTTTTCTTTGAGATAATATATCTCATTTGATAAATAAGATGAAAATATATCTATTTTATTATTTAATAAATCATCTATATTAAAACTTGGTTTTGATATTTTCATATCATCTAAATAGATATTATTAGAATACAACATAGATAAAATAGAAGCTGTTTTTATACTATCATCTTCTATCATAATATTTCTGTTTTTAAAATCTTTTATAGTTTTAATACTAGAAGAGTCTAATGTTACTAAAATATGTGGAGATGATTGAAATATTGCATCTATTAATTTTATATTAGCCCCATTTACATAATCAAGTATTATATTAGGATACCCTATACCAAAATCTGATTTACCACTTTGAACATCTTCTACAATATCTATAGAGTGTTTATACTCTTTAAAATTAACATTAATATTTTTCTCTTTATAAAAACCTTTCTCTTTTGCCATATAATAACCTGCAAATTCAAATTGATGTTTCCACAATAGTTGTAAAGATATATCTTTTACATCTTTTGCAAACAATATATTAATAAACAGTATAAAAAATAATATAAACTTCATAATACCATTTCTAATTAAAAGCTTTTTCTAAATCACTAATTAAATCTTCAATATCTTCTAAACCAATACTTAATCTAATTAACCCTTCACTAATACCTGCTTTTTCTAACTCATCTTTATTTAATTGCTGATGTGTTGTAGAAGCTGAATGATTTATAATAGATTTACTATCACCTATATTTGCTACTATTGAAAATATCTCAACACTATCAAGTATTTTTTTAGCTGTTTCATAATCTTTTACTTCAAAACTAACAAGTCCACTACCACCTTTTTTAAAATATTTAGAACCATTTTTATAGTTTTTATCATTTTGCAATAAAGGATAATTTACATTTAAAACCTCATCTTTTGTTTCTAACCATTTTGCTATAGCTAATGCATTTTTAGAGTGTTCTTTCATACGAAGAGATAGTGTTTCTAAACCTTGTATAAATAACCAAGCATTAAAAGGGCTAAGAACAGCTCCTGTATCTCTTAATAATATCATTCTTGCTCTAAAAGTAAATAAAACTTCTCTTACCATTGGGTCTGTAAAAACTAAACCGTGATAACTAATTTCTGGTTCATTAAAAAAAGGATATCTTGAATTGTTTTCTATTTTTTTATATAACTCTTTTCTCTCAACCATAATACCACCAATAGCAGTACCTTGACCTGTTGTATATTTACTTGCACTATGTACAACTATATCAACTCCCATAAGTAATGGTTGTGCTAAAATAGGAGTAGCAACTGTATTATCAACAATAGTTAAAATATTATATCTATTTGCCACTTCAATAAGTGTATCAAAATCAGGCACTGCTATACTTGGATTTGATATAGATTCAAAATATATACATTTTGTTTTATCATCTATTAAATTCTCACACTCATCTGTAGAATTTATATCAAAAAATCTTGTTTCTATTCCCATTCTTTTTAAAGTTTGTGTAAAAAGTGTAATAGTCCCACCATAAAGTTGATTTGATACAACTATATTATCTCCACTTTGAGCTATATTTAAAATAGAATATAAAATAGCACTCATACCACTACTTACAGCTAAAGAGGCACTTCCCCCCTCAACATCTGCAAATCTTTTTTCAAGAATATCAGTTGTTGGATTACCAACTCTTGTATATACATTATTTGTACCTTGTTCTAAATTAAAACTACTAGCAGCAAAATCAGCACTTCCAAAATCAAATGCCGTTGACATATAAATAGGAACACTCATTGTTTTTTGTTTATCTTTTTCATAACCACTATGTAAAGCTTTTGTTGCTTGTTTCATACTATTTTCCTTTTATTTTTTATCTTTTTTTATTTAAAACTATTATAGTTTTGACGAATAGCATCATAAATTATAACAGAAACACTATTTGCTATATTTAAACTTCTAGCATCATTTACCATAGGTATATTTATACATTTATCTTTATTTTTATCAAGAAGCTCTTGGGGAAGTCCAGCATCTTCTCTTCCAAAAAAAATATAATCATTTGGTTGATAATTTACTTCAAAATATGTTTGTGTAGTTTTTGTAGTAGCATAAAAATATCTATCATTTTTTGGGTTTTTCTCCCAAAACTCTTCTATATTTTCATACTCCCTTACATCTAAAAACTCCCAATAATCCAAACCTGCTCTTTTTACCTCTTTTTGTGTTATCTCGCCAAAACCATAAGGTTTAATAAGATGTAAAATAGAGTTTGTAGCATAAGCTAATCTTCCAATAGTTCCCACATTTCCAGGCATTCTGGGTTCTAATAATACTATATTAAACATTATAATATTACCGTTTTATTACCAAAAATAAACACTTTATCTTTTAATACTAAATCTAAAGCATTTGATAATACAACTTTTTCTACATTTCTCCCTGCTTCTCTCATATCTTCCCATTGATAAGTGTGGTCTATTCTTGTGATATCTTGAGCTATAATTGGACCTTCATCAAGGTTGTTTGTAACCCAATGAGAAGTAGCCCCTATAATCTTAACACCTCTTTCATAAGCTTGTTTATATGGATTTGCCCCTATAAATGCAGGTAAAAAAGAGTGATGAATATTTAAAACCTGATTTGGAAATGTTTCTACAAATTTAGGAGTAAGTATTCTCATATATTTTGCTAAAACAATAACATCATATTTATAATTTTGTATCTCTTTCATAACTAATTCATCGTGTTGTGAATGGGATAAGTTTTCGTGTGATATATATTTAAAAGGGATATCAAACTTCTCTACTAAATCTTTTAAAACATTATGATTTGAGATAACTGCTGTTATATTTGCATCTAACTCACCTGCTGTATGTTTTATAAGTAAATCACCCAAACAATGCATCTCTTTTGTTGCTAATATTACAATATCTTTCTTTTCCTCTTTTACTAATTTTATCAAAGAACCTTTTGGTAATGTTTTCGTTAAATCATTTAGTAAACTATCTTCATTAAAGTCACCTTTAATTAATGTTCTCATAAAAAAACATTGTGTTTGAGTATCAACATGTTCTGAATTATTTTCTATATTTAAACCATATTCAAATAAAATTTTTGAAATATTATAAACCAACCCTGTTTTGTCTTGAGCTTCTATTAACAATCTATAACTATCCATTTTACCCCTTTTAATTATTTTTAATATATGTTACCATATTTTTAAGAAAAATTAAGTAAAATAGAAATTATAAATTAAATAGGAAAAGATATGAAAGCTATTATTGCATTAGAAAAACTAATAAAAGAGGAAGAGAAAAGAATATCTGTAGCAAAAAAACAATTATCAGATGATGAAGCTGGTATAAATAAACTTACTTTTTTAACAAAAGCATCTACAGAAGAGACTCTTGAGAAATCTAAACTATCCTTAGATAAACATAAAGCTATGCTATCTGAAATAATGAAAGGTGATATAAAAGAACTTGAAGAGAAAGAGAAGCTTCAAGAGGCTATGCAAAGAAAAAAATATCATGATTATCAAAAAATAAGACTAAAAAGAGATAAAACAGCTCCAAATGATGTAAAATTAGTAGCTATGTCAGTTCTTGATGAGATATCATCAGATATAACTTTTGAAGATAAAGAGCTAATAGATTTAGGAAAAATAATCATAGAATTAGAGTTAAATACTATAGAAGAGATATTCAATCTTTTTAGAGATATACAAAAAGATTTTCATAGTTTAAAAGATAAAATAAAAGAGGAAGATATAAATAGTTTAGGTATTACAGATGTATATATCCCTTTAATAATATTAAGTATTGCTGTTTTAGTATCTAATATAAAAGAGAATAACTTTCACGGTTTTCCAAAATTTGAAGATTGGTGGATATCTGAACTTTGGGTAAATCATCAAGCTTATATGGGTTTATATAAATGGAAGAATATTATTAGAAATCAATGTAATACTACAGACCAACAAAGAATTTGGGAAGTTATTTTTTCAAATTGGATATTTTTAAAAAAATTAATAAAAGGTAAAGGGAAACAAGCTTATGAGTTAAACTTTATATTTGATTCTTTAATTAAACAATATGGCGAACTTGAAGAGGAATTAGAGATTGAAAATATCAAAAGAATAGATAATATAATAGAAGAGTTAACAACAAAAGAGGATTTTACAAAAACTGTTTCTAATCACAATATTGAAACAGATTATTTAAAATTTAAACAAACTAGGATAAAATAATGACAAAAAAAGATATACAAAAGTTTAACAAACTAATTCAAAAAACATTTAATGGTGATGAAGATACATTTGAAGTAATTATGGATATATTAGTAAATATGATGGTACAAGAAAATATAGTATCAAACCAAGAGTTGATGTATAAAATCCAGCGGTATGGTAAGAATGAGCAACAGATTAATAGTTATTTTGGTGCATACTCAGAATTCTCAAATAAACTTATTTCAGAACTAGATAGATTACAGACAATATCAAGTGGAGAAGAATATGAAAAAGAATTTAAAAAATTTGTGAAAATTATTCTTGTTTCTATACCAAAAAATGAATTAAAAGAGTATATTTATACGGCTATGGATGATTTTTTTGATATTATAAATGATGAGTACAATATAGGAGCTATACCATTTGATAATAATTTTGAAGATAGATTAGAGAAAGTTTTCAACGGTATTAGACCTATGTTTGAATTATATATAATAATTGGACAGTTGCTAGCAAAAGATGAAGATAATAAAAATCAAATTATAGATAAAGATGAGCTTTTTGAACAAGCAGTACTATTGTTTTCATTTGTACAATTTGCAAATATCACAAGAATTAAAACAGCTATAGATAAGAAAGAAATAGCGATGGAAGCTATTAATCAAATAGACTATAAAAGTCAAAAAATAAAAAGTCAAATATATCAACTTAAAATCTCAATCAAAGGGGCAAAACCACCTATTTGGAGAAGGGTATTAGTTAAATCTAATATTACTTTTAGAGAGTTACATAATATTATACAAAATATTTTTAATTGGGAGAATTATCATCTTTATCAATTTGATGGTACTACTAGATGCTATACAGATGAACAAACAGCAGAAGATAGA
The DNA here is from genome assembly GCA_034717655.1 of Campylobacterota bacterium. Lineage (GTDB taxonomy): Bacteria > Campylobacterota > Campylobacteria > Campylobacterales > Arcobacteraceae > JAIOSF01. The sequence continues at coordinate 13,448 of JAYELQ010000326.1, read as the reverse complement.
ATGGGATACAAAGAGGAGGTGGATGCAATAAAGTATCAAATTTCAGATGAATTGGAATATGAAAAAGATAAGATAAAATATACTTATGACTTTGGTGATGATTGGGAACATGATATATTGCTAGAGAAAGTTTTAGAAGTTGATAAAAATATAAATTATCCAATATGTACAGCAGGTAGAAGAAATGGTCCACTTGAAGATTGTGGTGGTATGTGGGGATATAGGGATATACTGTATGCAATTGAAACAAAAAAGTTTAATGAATTTGAATATCTTTTAGATGATGATGGTGATTTTTATTATAAAGATTTTGACCCAGCATATTTTAATAAAGAAGAGATAAACAAAAGGTTAAAATTATTTATTTAATTTTTAACCCTTTTTAACTTTACAAAATAAACTACCATAGATATAAATGCAAAAATAGATGATATTAGTATCCCCATAGTAAGCCAATTAGTCCCAGCTAAAAATCCTAATTGAACATCTGGTTGTCTAAATATCTCTGCAATAATTCGCATAATAGAGTATAAAACTACATATAACAGTGCTATTTGCCCATCAAATTGTTTTTTAGTTCTATATATAAATAATATTATAAATACTACTAAACCTTCTAAAAAAGCTTCATATAAAGCAGATGGATGTCTTAATATACCATTCACATATATTCCCCAAGATACATCTGTAACTCTACCTACTATCTCTTGATTTAAAAAATTTCCAATACGACCAAAAATATAACCCAAAGGTACAGCTAATGCAGCAATATCAACCATAAACCAAAAACTTATTTTATTTTTTATAGACCAAAGATATGAAGCTATAATAAATCCAGCTAAAGCCCCATGATAACTCATACCAGATATCCCTTGAAAACTACCATCTTGCCCAAAGGGATTGAATATTTGCCAAGGGTTGGTTAGATAATAACTTGTATTTGGGTCATAAAATAATATATATCCTATTCTAGCTCCTAAAATAACTCCAACCTCTACCCACCAAATATAACTATCTAAAAAATCTTTTGATATATTTAATTTATCTTTTTTTACTATCCAATGAGCTATAACAATTGCACTAATAAAAGCAGTAGCATACATAATACCATACCAATGGATAGATATAGAACCAACTTCAAATGCAACAGGGTCAAAAGAGCTATATATATTATTCCAATACTCCATCTATTAAGTCCCTTTTAAAGCATCAGCTATTAACTCAATTGGATTTTTAAATACAACATCGCTATTAGTTCTACCTAAACTATCTGTTATTTGCATTCTACAGGCACTACACTCAGCACTTACAATATTTGCTTTTGTGTTATTTATCATAGTAGCTTTTTTAACTCCAACTTGTTTTGCTAAATGGTATTTTTCACTTTGCATAGTTACCCCACCAAAACCACAACAATCATTTGGATTACCCATCTCATCTATCTCATAATTTTGAGATAATAACTCTCGTGGTTCTTTATAAACACCTTGCATCTTTTTTGCATGACAAGGGTCGTGATAAGTTACAATATCTTTTATATTTCTATTTTCATTTGATAATAACTCTTTTAGTTGAGTATTATTTTCAAGCCATTTTGTAGCCATTATAACTTTTGGAGATATAGCCTTTGCTCTATCTTTCCATTTTGGTTGGTCGTGAAAAAAATGCTCCAAATCTGTATTTATCATAGCACTACAAGTAGCTTCAGGGACTATAATAGCATCAACATCATCTATAAATGTTTCAAAATATTTTATATTCTTTTTACTTAGAAAATTAACTGTACTAAAATCACCTGTAAAATAAGCAGGAGCTCCACAACATAACTGTTTTTTAGGGATAAGAACATCTATTTCTAATCTTTCTAAAATATATAATAAACTTTTACCTATATTTGTATAAGCATAATTTCCCATACAACCAATAAAAATAGCAACTTTATTTTTACTTTTTGGTTTCTCTTCCCTTTTTAAATTATATAATATATTCTCAGGATAGCTATTTAAAAATGATTTTTTATCTGCAAAAGGTAAAGACCTATCTTTTATCATCTCAATAGGTAAATTAAATCTTGATTTTGCACTTTGATTTTCATAATTTATTTTCAATCCACAAGTTTGAAATACATATCCCATTTTTGCCATACTGTCCATAATCTTTCGATGCCTTAAAAGAAAGAAAAATACCTTTTTATACCAAGTGATACCATATTTTTTAGCAATATCAAACCTAACTTGCTCTATTATAGTATCTGTTGGTAAGTCATTGGGACAAGCTTCTACACAATTTGTACATAAAAAACAACTCTCAAAAATATCTTTTGTAGTTTTATCTAGTTTTAATTCATCTCTATCATAAGCCCCCAATAAATCTATAAAACCTCTAGGGGATGTTGTTTCATCTTTATTTATATTAAATATTGTACAGTTTGTTTTACACTTTCCACATTTTATACACTCATCACTAATAGCAGTAAAGTTATATTTTCCAGACATTAATTTCCTTAGTTTCTAATTCAATATAATGATACCATAAAAGATATTTTGATTTTATTATAGTTATAAATAATATATTAGTAATCAACTTGTAATGGTAAAATATTAGTATTCCAAATATTATAAAAAAAGGTTTTAGATGCTAGATACAAGACGACATCTTACAAGATTTTTTAAAAGTGCATATAGATTATCACATCAATATGTATTTGTCTCATTTTTGGTTTCATTATTAGTTGCACTTATTGTAGCTTTTATACCCAATTATACATTATCAACTGAAGCTACATATACTTTTTTTATATTGCTTTTTGCTGCTGGACTTTGGGTGAGTGAAGCGATACCTGCATTTGCTGTTTCTTTGCTTGTGATTGCATTAGAGATTGTACTTTTAGGGTTTCCAAATTTTGATTTTGAAAGTGGAGCTACTACTTGGAAAGTATATTTACAACCGTGGTCATCACCTTTGATATTTTTGTTTTTAGCTGGTTTTATTATGGCTTTAGCAGCATCAAAAACAAAATTAGATTTATGGTTAGCTAAAAAAATACTATTTTTAGTAGGTGGGCGACCTCGCAATATCATATCAGGGCTTATAGGTATAACATTTGTATTATCTATGTTTATATCAAACACTGCAACTGCAGCTATGATGCTTACTATTATTATACCCCTTTTAACACATATAAAAGAATCCAACCCATTTAAAAAATCAGTTTTATTAGCTGTAGTTATTGGTGCAAATTTAGGTGGTATGGCTACAATTATAGGAACACCTCCAAATGCGATAGCTGTGGGTATTTTAGGTGAAGATGCACCATCATTTATAGGGTGGATGGGATTAGCATTAGTTCCTGCTTTAACTGTGACACTTATTTTAAGGTTTGTTATTTTAAAGCTATACCCATCGAATCAACCTTTTATAGATTTAAAAAGTATTAAAGAGGTTAACCATTTTGATGATTCTACAAAAAAGTTCACAAAAATACCTACAGTTCCTAGCTGGAAAAAAAATATAACTATAGGTATATTTTCACTTACTATTTTATTATGGCTAACAGGTCCTATACACCATATCCCTACAACTGTAGTATCTTTAATACCTATCATTGGATTTACATTATTTGGAATTATAGATGCTGATGATATGACAAAAATAAGATGGGATGTTATTATCCTTATTATTGGTGGGCTTAGTTTAGGTCTTGCTGTTTCAAAAAGTGGACTTGATATGTGGTTTGCTACACTTATATCTACTGATGGATTATCAGTGCTGTTAGTTATGTTTATATTTTCATATATAGTTGTTATTATCTCAAACTTTATGAGTAACACAGCTGCTACAAATATAATGCTACCAATAGTTATAGCAATAGCAGTAACTATAAGCCAAACAGCTGCACCTATGGTTGTAGTTGCAGTTGCTTTAAGTGCCTCTTTTGCTATGAGTTTAGCTGTATCTACACCACCTAATGCTATTATATATTCAAGTAAAAAAGTTGAATCAAAAGACTTTCTTATATTAGGTTTGATAGCTGGTTTTATTGGACCTATTATTATTATTGGGTGGTTATATTTTTTAAACAGTTTTTTATTAGTATAATAAAAAGAAATCAATTTGTAATTATTAATAATTATAATTTTATATAAATCAAGGAGACTTTATGGTAGAAAAACAAACAGATATATTAATTATAGGAGCAGGACCAGCTGGTATGGTTACAGCTACTACTGCAGCAGAAAATTATCCAGAAAAAAGTATTATGGTGATAAAAGAGTATGAAAAGAGTCAAGTACCATGTGGAATACCATATGTTTTTGGAGAAACACTTGGAAGTGTAGATAAAAATGCTATGCCTTGTGGAAGTGGTCCTATTGTTGATAAGATTCAAAAAGTTATTGATAAAGTTATAGAGGTTGATATAGAAAATAAAACTGTAATTGGAAATGAACATAATATAAAATTTGAGAAACTTGTATTTGCTACAGGTTCAATCCCCTTTGTACATAAAAACTTCCACAATGCTTTAAAGTTAGAAAATGTTTTTACAATAAAAAAAGAGTATCACGAAGTTGAAAAATTAAAAAACTATGTAGATGATAAACAAAATATCATAGTAGTTGGTACTGGTTTTATTGGTGTTGAGATGGCTTGTGAGCTTCAAAGTGTTGGAAAAAATGTAACTATTGTAGGTGGTGGTCATATTCTATCTGGTTCTTTTGATGAAAATATGGCAATAGAAGCAGAAAATATTATGAAAAACCTTGGGGTAAACTTAGTACTTGGGCAACATGCTTCAAATGTGGTTGAAAATAATAACTTAGCACAAGGTTTACAGTTATGTGATGGTACTGTTTTAGAAGCTGATGTTATTATTTTAGCAACAGGGTATAAACCAAATACAGATTTAGCAAAAGATACAGGTCTAAAATTAGCTCGTTATGGTGGTATCTGGATTGATGAATATATGAGAACTAAAAATAAAGATATATTTGCAGTTGGTGATTGTTGTGGTAGGAGAGAGTTTATCACAAGAGACCCTTCAAAAGTTATGTTAGCCTCAACTTCTGCATCTGAAGCTAGAGTTGCTGGTAGTTCACTTTATAGTTTAAAATATCTAAAAGGTTTCAATGGAACTATAGCTATTTTTTCTACAATGATAGGCAATAGAGTCTTTGCAAGTGCAGGGATAACAGAAGCTAAAGCAAAAAAAGAGAGTATAGAGTATATAGTTGGTTCATCTCAAAGTATGAACAGACACCCTGGTACAATTCCTGATGCATCTAAACAATCAGTAAAACTAGTAGCGATGAAAGATAGTGGTTTGATAATAGGTGGGCAAGTAATAGGGGATAAAGAAGCTGGAGAGATGATAAATATCATAGGATTAGCAATAGAATCTAAACTTACAGTTTATTCACTTATATCTTTACAAGTAGCGACACAACCATTACTTACATCAGCACCAACAACATACCCTATAGTAAAAGCAGCACAAAATGTGTTGTTAAATTCTAACTAATTAATTTTTATTTTTAATTAAAACAGCCACTCTTTTTATATTTTATTAGTTTTATAAAATATACTAGTTTGGCTAATAGAGTTATATTATAACTTTAATAATTCATTTACCCTTTTTTGAATAAAGTTTTCAATTATTTTTAATCTTTTAGATGATAAATTATATCTTGAATGTTTTATAAATCTAAAATTTATAAGTTTTCTAACTTTTCTTTTTACTCTATCATCTATAATAACTTTGGCAAATTCAATAAAATCACCTGCATTTTTCATTATCTTAGTTTTTGAATACTTCTCAACATCTATCAAATCATCATCTAAAGCATCTTGAAACAAAGATAAGCCATTATCAAATATTGGAGCTGTATTAATTATACTATTTGTTTTATTATCTACTAAAAGTCCAAAATTTCCAAAGTGCCTATCTGTATTAACTATAATAGTATCAAATATAATCATATCTACTAAATCATTATAATAATCTTCCCCTAACTCTTTATAATATTTAAGAACAGCTTCCCAACCCCCTCTATTAATAAGATAATAGATAGGGATAAAAGATATCTCTTTTGTACAAAAAAGTTCACAAATAGAGTTTAGATTTCCTTTCCATTTTCCCAAAATATAGGGTGTTGTTTTTAATCCCATTTTTTTAGCTATTTGATAACTATAAAATTCACTATAAGGTTCTTTTCCACTATTTGCAAAACCACTAGAGCCTGCTTTGTATAGATATATCCCTTTTTTACCTTGTGGATTTTTTCTCCAAGCTTTTGCTAACATACCATTTGTAGTAAACTCAGGACTTGATATAAAATTTCTATGCTTAACACTTGCATAACCTGTATATGCTAACAACGATAAAGTTTTATTAAAATCATTATCATATAAATTATAATCTTTAAATTCACCTATAAACTCACTATCTACAACCCAATAACAATCATTTAAAGATAAACTTTTAGATATAGATACAATCCCCTCTATATCATCAAAACTAAGATTTAACTCCATCAAAATCTTATGTACAAACTCTCTATTTTTAGGAATTGTACGAGATTTTATCCAAGATAATAAGCTATCATTTTGAGCTTTTATACCTAATGGAAAATATTTACTATTTTGTTCGTAAATCTCTATTATCTCTATTTTTGTTCCATCAAAAGGTGTTTTTATAAATTTAAATAGTATTAAATCTTTATCAAAATGTTTTAATAGGTATTGTTTATATTTAGTTGTTTGCATTAAATATATCCTTTTAATTCTTATTTTTTATAGTAAAACTAACTCAAGTCATCAAGATTAGTTAACCCAAAACCGTTTAATATTTTTATATCTATCTCATAACCTAAAGATGACAATATTATATCAAGTGTTTTAATTGAAACTACTCCAAAATATCCTTTTTCTATCTTCCCTAAAGTAACTCTACTTATCCCTGCAATATTTGAAAGTTCTTCTTGTGTTAATTTTTTCTCTTTTCTTAACTCTTTAATAGTTTTTCCAATTTCGTGTAATCTCAATTGGTATCTCCTTATAAGATTTTTCATCAAGGCTTAAAGTCCAACTATCTATTATTTTTCTTCCTATATTAATAAAATCAATATTTTCATCAATATATATTTTTAGATTAATTATAGCTTTTTTTAAAGCTTTTATACAACTATTATATATATTATTTGATTCTTCATTAGATAAATAACATTCATTAACTCCAAACTTCACAAGCTCTTTTTTGCCAAACCAAACCTTTTTACCAAACATAGTAAGAGCTGGTCTATCTTTGTATAAATAAGCTGTTGTGCATACAACATCATATGCAGGAGAAAACCAAATATTATTTATCTCTTTATCATAAAGTATTCCAAAATTTTTAAGGTGTGCATCTCCATTTTTAAGTAAATAATTCATAACTATTAATTTATATAAATCTTTCATAGAATCCAATTTATTTGTAGTTACACTATAAACTAGTTTTGCTATTTGTTCATAACTACCACTATATTTTTCATCTTTATTTTTTCCAACTAATGTTAAAATCTCTTCAAAGCCTAAAAAAATATTATTTTGACTATCATAATTAAATCTTTCCACTACTAAAAATCTATTATTTTTTGATAACTTTATATTTGCTATCTTTACACCAACAGACTCAATAACCTTTAGAGAAAAATATTCATTTAAAGCTAATTGAGGATACTCATCTCCCCAAGTTTTTATAATATATTCTTTAGTTGTAAAGTTCTCTTTATCTTCTAATATAGCTAAAGATTTTGGCTGAACACCACTTATAGCATTTTTAGATAAGTATATATTTACAAGATTTTCAAAAGTATCTTTTGTGTCATTATTTAAAATTTCATCAAGATTATATGATAAAAAATCATTTTTATTATAATTACTTTTATAAGTTAATCTACTTTGTATATTTGATGAGATATAAGAGAAAAGGAGAAAATCATTAATATATCCAAACTCTTTTGATATATAGTTTTTAATCAGTTCAAACAAGTACCCCTCAGGCATATTCATATCAAATATTGGATGTAATTTATTTTTCCAAATATATGTGGCTTTCTTATATGGCATAATTAAAGATATTGGTTTATAATCTTTCGTATAATTAAACCCATATCTATTAAACTCTTTTTCAAAAAAAAGCTCACCAATTTTTACATTATCTACATTTATATCTATTTTATCCAAATTTAACCTTTAAATGATAATATTATTTATCATTATATCTATTTATATAGAGAATGTAAAGTGATACTTACATTTATTATATCTAAAACAATTATATGATAAAATAATTTAATATAATAAATATATAAAAAAAGGATAATTATGAAAATAGAACAATTTAAAAATTATATAGGATTTGGGGTAGCTGGTAATTTTGCTCACCATTTAGAACAAGCAGGGGAAGCTAGTGATTTTATAAATGTGAAAGTTGAAAATGAGAATGCTCCAAAAGGGATATTTCCATTTTATCTACCAAATAGTGATAGTTTTTTAGGAACTTACCCTTTATCAAATTATATTTTAAATGAACCAAAAACAAAAGATGGAAACTTACAAATGGAACCAGAAGTAGCTCTTATTTGTCAAGTACATTATAAATATAATAAAGTAACAAGTATTATACCTAACTTTTTTACAGCATATAATGACTGTTCTATTAGAAAAGAGGGGGCAAAAAAGATTAGTGAGAAAAAAAACTGGGGTGAGAAAACAAAAGGTATATCATCTCAAAAACTACCAATAGATAGTTTTGAAAAAGGTGGTATTATGGATAGTTATCATATTGTATCTTATCTTAAAAGAGATGGACAGATATATCAATATGGGGAAGATAGCCCTGTAACTACTTATAACTATTTTTATACTCAATTAAAAGATTGGATAGTGGAAAAATTAAATAACCAAAAAGATACAGGTCCACTAGAAGACTTAAATAAACATTTAGAAAATGCTGATAATCCTGATTATATGATAATAAGTATAGGGGCTACAAGTTATACTGATTTTGGAGAGAAAAATTTCTTACAAAAAGATGATGAGATATTTGTTTATGTTTATGATTCTAAACAAT
>JAYELQ010000326.1:0-4236 GCA_034717655.1 Campylobacterota bacterium | reverse complement strand
GAAAATGCTGATAATCCTGATTATATGATAATAAGTATAGGGGCTACAAGTTATACTGATTTTGGAGAGAAAAATTTCTTACAAAAAGATGATGAGATATTTGTTTATGTTTATGATTCTAAACAATACTCACAAAATGATATATTAGAAAATATAAAAAGTGAAAAAGAGATAAAACTAGAACATTGCTCTATTTTACATCAAATAGTTTCTTAGAAGTATTATTATGTTAAAAAAAATTAGATTAAATAAGAGTGTTATTAAAAAGATATTCTTAACAATATTTATACTACTTATAGTATCTATTATGGTTGTTTTTTTTAAACTTAATAATGGTATTAGTATAAAAGAGTTTTCAAACTCTTCTGCTAATATAAAAGAGATATTTATACAATATGATGATAAACTAACTCTAATAATAGATACAGTAGAGATTATCCCCTCAAAAGAGGAGAGTAAACCTATAGATATAAAAGCAAAATATCTAAAATATGCAAAAACACTTTTGGAGAATTTAGAGTTAATAAGTATCAAACATATTTTAGTTGCTAATCAAGATTTAAATTTAAAATTTAAAAATAATAAACTGATAATTAAAAATAAAGATATAGAGATAAATACATCTTTTGATATATTAAAATATGATGTTATTATAAATAGTAAATTATCTTTAATAGATGAAAAAGTTGTATCAAATGCATTTTTAAAATTAAATATATTTACTAATCAATTAGATTATAAAATGTCTACAAACAGTATAACAAACCTTAAATTTATAGAAAAATATACTAAACTAGCTCCAGATATACAAAAACTTATAAATGAGCAACTAGAGTTTCAAGATATAATAGTTAAAGATATAAGTGGTTTTATAGATATAAATAAACCTGAAAAGCTAAATCTTGATAAAGTAAAAGCAAATGTAGTTATAAATAATCTATCTTTAAAATATAATCAATACCCAAAAGTTGCTATTAAAGATATAAATATCACATTTCAAGATAAAAGTATAGTTACATATATCAATAAAGTTCAAGATACAAAAGTAGTATCTTTAGATGGGACTATCACTAGTTCTATTGATGGTAAAAATATATCTGTTAATTCTAAAATATTTTATAAAGATTTAGTTATAACTAATAAAGAGATAATAGAAGATGATATATTAGAATATAATTTATCTATAGATGAATTTAAAGATATCAATACTTTTTCAGACTTTGTAGAGTTTCCTGCTAGTATAAAAAAATGGGCAATAGATAGATTAACTACAAAATCAGTAGAGATAAAAAATATCTCAGGTATCATATATCTAAAAGATTTTTTTGTTGATATGGGTACTCTTAGAGTAGATGGAGTTTTAAATGATATTGTTATGGATTTCAATCCAAAAAGAGCATACCCACTTGAGGCAAAAACTGTAAAGCTTAACTTTGATGGTCGTGATATGAATATAAATCTTACTAATCCTATATCTAATGATGTTAATTTAGATGGTAGTAGTGCTACAATTTATGATATGTTTAATAAATCTGGATTACTTTTAGAGCTTCAAACTATATCTCCTTTAAATGAAACTCTTGTAAGAAGTGTAGCATCTTATGATGTAAATATTGTAAGGGAGTTAGCTATAGCTCAACTAAAAGGGAAAAGTGATATAAAAGTAAAAATAGATATCCCTTTTACTAATAACCCTATAGATATATTTGTAGATATTAAAAATAAAAACTCTATTATAGCTATAAAAGATAATAATATAAGTTTTGATATATTTGATTTTAAATATAAAAATAAACAAGTTATTATAAATAAATCTTTGGCTAAGTATCAAAATTATAATATAGATATAGATAATCTATTATTTGATATACCTAAAAAAGAGCTTGATTTAGATATATTAGCTTATGATAATAACAACACTTTTAAAGCTGGTGTTATAAACTATACAAATTTAGATAAAAATATCACAAAGGGTAAAATAGATATAGCTTTTGTAGATATAAATAATAGTGTTTCTATAAAAGATGAGATTATCCCTTATGATGGTGTATTTGGAGATAGTATAAATATGAATTTACCAACTTTAGGTATAAATTATAATAAAAAAGAGAATATTCAAAACTTCAGTATAAAAGAGTTGTTAGTATTTAAAGATTTTATTATACCTATGGAAAAAATACCTTTAAAATCATCATATTTAGATATAAATATAAAAGATAATAAAGATATCAATATAAAACTAAATGGTAAAAGTATGAGATATTTTGATAAACTAAAATATGATATATTATTATCAACAAATATCAATCTTGATAAAAATACAACAAATGGGAATTTAGATATCTCAAAATTATCTTATAAAAATATAACAGATATCAATAATACTATTATCCCTTTTAATGGTAGTTTTTCTAATGAAAATAAAATATTTAATTTACCAACTTTAGGATTTGAGTTTGTACAATCTGATACAAATTATATACGTTTAGAAGATATAAATAAATTATCAAAGATAGTAACTAAAATAGATGATTTTAATCTAACAAAAACATCTATAAAAGTAAAAACAGATAATTTCAATGATTTAAATATATCTACAAAAACTGATATATCTATATATCCAATATATCTAAAAGATAAAAAACTAGATGAGTTAAATCTGGATATTAAAATAAAAGATAAAAAACATATAGATATAAAAGATGATAAAGGTTTAATAAGTGGTAATGTTATTTTAGATGATATTCAAAATATTGATATTAATTTATCAAATTTAGGGATAGTGTATAAAGAAGATAACACAACAAAGAAAAAAGAGAAACCTACTATTATATATTATCCAAAGTGTAAAAATATAGATTTTAACTTACCTATAATAAATCTAAATATAGATAATGGATATCTAAAATATAATAATCATCAACTTATATATGATAATATAACTCTAAAAACTAATCAAGAGAATATAGATTTTAGTTTAGATAAAAATAAAACAAAGTTATTAATAGAGATAGAAAATAGAGATGTAAATCTATCTATAAAAAATATTGATAAAGATTTTTTAAATACTCTAGCTAATAAAACTATTATAAATCAAGGTAATATAGATTTAGATATTTTTGGAACACAGTGTAATTTAGATGGAAAACTAATTATGAGAGATATCAATGTAAAAGAAGCAAAAATTCTTAAAAATATATTTTTGATTATCAACACTACCCCTGCTTTAATAAATCCATTGTTAGTATTACCAAATGCTTATAGATTTGCTACAGATAAACTAAACCTATCTCAATACTCTATCAAAAAAGGTTTAATCGATTTTAACTATAATAGAGATAAAGATGTAGTTATGTTAAATACACTTTATACTCAAGGTATATATAGTGATTTTTTAGCAAGTGGAAAAATAAACCTAAGAAAAAAGAAAATAGATACTAAACTTGATATTATTTTTATGAAAGATTATAGTAAAATAATAGGATATATCCCTATAGTTGGTTATATTATATTAGGTGATGATAAAAGGATATCATATTCTGTAGATATCAAAGGTAAACTAACCGAACCTGAGATAAAAACTCATCTATTAAAAGAGACAACAACAGCCCCTTTAAATATGATAAAAAGAGTTATAACTCTACCGTTAGTACCTTTTCAAGATAAAGATAAAGAGTAATTAAACTCTTTATTTTTAATACTCTTAAATATTATTATCTTTTTGTATAAACTCTATTATCTCATTTTTAACAAAAAGTAAGTTTCTATAAATAGCTTTTAAATCTTCAATTTTTGAAGAATCAAAGTTAATACTAACAAAATATTGATATTTATCTTTACCTATTTTCTCTAAAATAACAAAATTCCAAATTGCCCCCACAATATAAGCACCTTTTATACTATCCCAATTATTTAACTCAACAGCAGTTATAAGTTCTGCTAAAAGTTGTGGTTCAGGGTCATCTGCTTTTTTACTTTGTTTATATTCTTGAATAAAAAAATATGGTGATTTAGGATTTTTCAACCCTTTAGCAACATAAAAATCACAAAAACCATTAAAATTTATTTTATCATTCTTAAAACTCAATGGGGTATGGTAAAAATTTCCTATATCCAAATCTTTATTAAAAAAATTAACTTGTTCTAATATTTGACCAATAAAAACTACTTTTAATTTATCTTCATTAAAACTTGATAAAACTTCTGTATATCTATCCAATAACTCTTCTAAAAATT
>JAYELQ010000325.1:0-4815 GCA_034717655.1 Campylobacterota bacterium | reverse complement strand
TATCTGCTGCTTTATTAATAGCAAAACCTGTTCCTAATTTCTCTAAAGCACTTGTTTGTGTGTTGTTTGTATTCGTTGCTGATTCTTGAGCCGCTAATGAAGCTACATTTGTATTAATTCTCATAATAAATCCTTTTTTTTGTTTTGTATATCTTATATATAGGAATTATATTTAAACATATCTTAAGAATAGCTTAATCCTAAGATATATAAAGAGTATTAAGAGTTATACATAATTTAACAGCTCTTTTTTTACTCTATCAACCTCTTTTTGTAGTTTTTTTAAATCTAAACTATTATCAATAATAAAACTAGCTAACTTCTTTTTATCTTCAATATTCATTTGATTATTAATTCTAACTAATGCTTCACCTTTAGTTGATTTATCTCTATTAGTTAACCTTTGAAGTTGTATCTCTTTTGGAGTATAAACAACTATTGATTTTGAGATATTATAATTGTTATTCTCAAAAAATAAAGGTATATCTATAAGATAAGGTTTTTTTTGAGTTTCAAATATATTTGCCTCTTCAATAATTTTTTGTTTTATAAGGGGATGTAGAAAACTTTCTAATCTTTTTTTCTCTATCTCATTATTAAAAATAAGCTCACCTAATTTTTTTCTAATAACTTTATTATTTTCTATATACTTTTTACCAAAAGTATCTGATATCCATTTATAATTTTCATCTAATAATTTATGTGCAACTTTATCTGCATCAATTGTTAAAAAACCGTGTAACATAAATAAAGATGCAACAGTACTTTTACCTGTTGCTATCCCCCCTGTAAGAGCTATTGCATATTTAAATTGAGTATTATTATCTTTTTGCAATGCCTGTTATCTCTTTTGTAATATATGTAGGAAATACAAAAACAGAATTTTGCATCTCTGTATTATAATAGTTACAACCTTCTAATAAATCTGATACTTGTAAAACTATCTCTGCTTGAGGGTGATATTTTTTAGAAGCAAATATAAGTGTATTATGTCCAAAATTATATGGCATACATATCCAAAAGTTTTTACCAACTATCTCTATCTCTTTTTTACTAACTTCAATATCTTCATAAATAAAAGATGCTTTTGTTACAAATATACCTTTTTTTGGTTCTAAACATCTCTCAACTGAAGCCATCTCTAAATCATCTGGTGTTTCTTTATTATAAAGTATAATATCAAATTGGTCATCAATATTTAACTCTTGGCTATATTGAACATCTTCAACATTATGTTTCTCTAACTCTTTTTTAAAATCAGAACTAACTTCTCCTACTACTAAAACTTTTTTAATATCTTTATGTGAACATAAAGCTACATGAACCATCATCTCATCGTAAGCGAAGTTTTTATTTTCTATATTTGCCATTTTATACCTTTTAAATTAATTTTAGATATAATAGCAAAAAATTGTTAAAATAAACTCAAAATATTTGAGTAAATTTAAAGGTAGTATAAATGAATATATTTGATAAAATAAAAAAGTTTTGTAGAGTTTTTAGAATTATTATAGGTATTGTTATAATTGGATTAGGATTTTATTTCAATGCAGAAGAGGAACTTTATAATTTATGGTTTGCATTAGGTGCAATACCTCTAATAGCTGGTATAACTAATTTTTGTCCAGTTTGTATGATTACAAAGAAATGTACAATTTAGGAGAATAATAGATGAGTAAAATTTCATATAAAGATGCTGGTGTTGATATAGATAATGGAAATAGCTTTGTAGAAAATATTAAACCACATGTAAAATCAACAATGATTCCAGGTGTTTTAGGTGGTATAGGTTCTTTTGCTGGTGCTTTTGAACTTCCAACAGGATATAAAGAGCCTGTAATATTAGCAGGAACTGATGGTGTTGGTACAAAACTAAAACTTGCAATTGATAGTAAAAAGTTTGATACAGTTGGTATTGATTTAGTTGCTATGTGTTCAAATGACCTAATTTGTAATTTTGGAGAACCACTATTTTTCTTAGATTATTATGCTACAGCTAAACTTGAAGTTGATGAAGCTAGTGATGTTGTAAAAGGTATAGCCCAAGGTTGTATAAGAAGCCAGTGTGCTTTAATTGGTGGAGAAACTGCTGAGATGCCAGGTATGTATAAAGAGGGTGATTTTGATTTAGCTGGTTTTTGTGTAGGTATTGCTGAAAAATCTGAAATGGATAGAGTTTCTCGTGTAGAAGCTGGTGATGTTCTTATTGCTCTTCCTAGTTCTGGTATTCATTCAAATGGTTTTTCATTAGTAAGAAAACTATTACTTGAAAAATTAGATATGAAGTTTGAAGATGATTTTAATGGAAAACCACTAATAGATACACTTTTAGAGCCTACTAGAATTTATGTAAAAGAGTTTAAAGATTGTAAAGAAAATATAAATGCATTAGCACATATTACGGGTGGTGGTATTGTTGAAAACCTACCTAGAGTTTTACCAGATAACTTAAGAGCAGTAGTTCAAAAAGATAAAGTAAAAGTTTTACCTATATTTGAACTTATGGGAAAATATGTAGAAGAGATAGAGATGTATAGAGCTTTTAATATGGGTGTTGGTATGATATTTGTGGTAAATAAATCTCAAGTAGATACTGTTTTAGAAAAAACTGATGGTTATGTAATTGGTGAGATAATAGAAGGTGAAAAAGGGTGTGATTTAGTTTAATACTAAAAAACATTCCTAAATTAGAAAAGGAATAATATGGGTCAAACAATAACAGAAAAAATATTTAGTGAACATGTTGGTAAAAAAGTTTTTGCAGGTGAAATAATAAGAAGTCCTATTGATATGGTAATAGGAAATGATATTACAACTCCTATTTCAATAAAAGCATTTGAGGATAATAAAATAGAAAAACTAGCTAATCCAGATGGTTTTTCTATAGTTTTAGACCACTTTATACCAGCAAAAGATATAGCAAGTGCAAATCAAGCAAGAATAAGTAGAGACTTTGCAGCTAAACACAATCTAAAAAACTTTTTTGATGAAAAAGATATGGGTATAGAACACGCTTTATTACCTGAAAAAGGTTTAGTGATTCCGGGAGATGTTATAATTGGTGCAGACTCTCACACTTGTACACACGGAGCTCTTGGAGCTTTCTCTACAGGTATGGGAAGTACAGATATAGCTTTTGCTATGATTACAGGTGGAAACTGGTTTAAAGTACCTGAATCTATAAAAGTTGTTTTTAAAGGTAAACCAAAAGAGTTCGTAACAGGAAAAGATTTAATTCTTGAAATTATTAGAATGATTGGTGTAGATGGTGCATTATACCAAACTCTTGAGTTTACAGGTGATACTATACAATATCTTACTATGGATGATAGATTCTCATTATGTAATATGGCTATTGAAGCTGGAGCAAAATCTGGAATAGTAGCAGTAGATGATATCACAAGAGCATTTTTAGATGAAAGAATTGAAGCAAATGGAAGTTTAAGAGATACTCCAAAAGAGCATTTTAGTGATGAAGATGCTTCATATACAAAAGTTTTAGAGATAGATGTAGCTTCACTAGAACCTGTAATAGCCTATCCATTTTTACCAGAAAATGGGCATAGTATATCACAAGCTGTATCAGATAATATAAAAGTTGACCAAGTTTTTGTAGGAAGTTGTACAAATGGTAGATTGAGTGACCTTAAAATTGCTTCAGAGATATTAGATGGTAAAAATATAGCATCTCATACAAGAATGATAGTTACACCGGGAACTCAAAAGATACTTAGAGAAGCTACAAAACTAGGATATATAGATAAATTAGTTGATGCTGGTGCTGTTGTATCAAATCCAACTTGTGGTGCTTGTCTTGGTGGATATATGGGTATTTTAGGAGATGAAGAGGTTTGTATATCTACAACAAATAGAAACTTTGTAGGTAGAATGGGTAGTAGAACTTCAAAAGTATATCTAAGTAATAGTGCTGTAGCTGCTGCTAGTGCTATTAGTGGTTATATCACAGACCCAGCTAGTTTATAATGGTAAAAGATATCCCTTGTGTTATTTTAGCAGGTGGAAAAAGTAGTAGAATGGGGGAAGATAAATCTCTTCTCCCATTTAAAAATAAAAGCTCTATGGTAGAGTATCAATATGATAAATTATCTAAAATATTTCAAAATATTTATATATCATCTAAAACTAATAAATTTAATTTTAATAAAAGTCTCAATATAATTATTGATAATGAACAGAATATATCTTCACCTATGGTTGCATTAAAAACTATTTTTGAAAAAATAGAATATGAAAAGATATTTATAATAACTGTAGATACACCTCTTATAGAAAAAAATACTATTCTTACTATTTTAGAAAATTCTTGTAATTATGACATAACAATAGCCAAAGATAGATATAAAATACACAATTTATGTGGTGTTTTTACTAAAAAAATATATCTAAATATATTAAATTTAATAAAAAATAATAATCATAAAATAAACTATCTTATAAAAAGTTCAAATCATAAAATATTATCTTTTAATAATTCAAATCAATTTATAAATATAAATAAAAAAGAGGATTATATAAAAGCTAATAACTTTTAATACTCTTTAGTATTTTTAGTTCTATCTCAAAAAGCTTTTTTATATCATTTGGTTCAATATGTACAGTTTTTATATTTGAATGTAGATAATTATTTCTATGTTGTATAATCTCTTTTATATCAAGTTTTTCATATAAAGAGACCACTGCATAACCCCAAACACCCCACCTATCTTAATTTTTAAGATTTTTTAAAAATATTTTCTGATGATTGTGTTTTAAATCTCTCTATATTCTTAATGTTAATTAAATTTACTCTAATTT
>JAYELQ010000324.1:1520-4872 GCA_034717655.1 Campylobacterota bacterium | reverse complement strand
ACGGGCTTTTAGATATAGATGAAGTTGAAAGATGGTTGAAATATAGAGATAATAGAAATTCAACAGCTCATGATTATGGTGAATCTTTAGGCAATAATACTTTATTATTAATAGAACAGTTTATAAAAGATACTAATAGATTAATAGATGAGATTAATAATGCTAATTAGAGAAAAAGATAAAGATATAATTATTAAAATAGCAAAAAAAACACTAAAAACTCCTTGCCAGTTATTGGCTTATGGTAGTCGAGTTAGTGGAGAGGCTCATGATATAAGTGATTTAGATATGGTTATTTTATCTAATAATGGTGAAAAACTAGATATAGAAGAGTTTATAAATTTTAAAGAGGAGTTACTAGATAGTTCTATTCCTATATTAATACAACTATCTGATTGGAATAGAATACCTAAAAGTTTTCATAAAAATATAATCTCAAATAATGAAGAGATTATAAGGATTAATTAGAATATATTTAATTCTTCCTATTTTTTATCTCTTGTGTTAGTTTTATCTGTTCTGCACTTGTAATAACTTCACTTTTTACTAACTCCCCTAAAATAGCCCCTGTAGTTCTCTCTAGTGTATTTGCTATTTCTTCTATATCAATATTATTTTTAAACATACTTTTTACCTTTATTTTATCTTCTAAACTCCATTTTAAACCACTATTTTTTGCTCTACCCTCTTTTTGATTTCTATTTTGCCTAAGGAGTTGCTTATCATCTTGTTGTATTTTTGTGGCTTTTTTTCTTTTTGTAGATTTAACTAACTCTAGTTGTTCTATATCCTCTTTTGCTTCCTCTATTCTTTGATTTATTAATTTCTCTATATCATCACTCATAAGATAATGAAAATTTGAACTATCTTTTATAATCTCTTTTTTAGCACGAGTTATAGCTACATAAAAAAGATTAAACTCATCTATTAACTCTTGATTAGCAAAATAGATATCTTTTTGATTTATTTGAAACTCTTTTAGTGAATTACATTGAGCATCTACTATTAAATCTGCAAAATCATTATAATCATCAGAAATAGTGATTTTATCCCACTCTAAACCTTTTGAAGTATGAGCAGTTGTAAGAAATAGTATCTCTTTTATCCTTTGTTCAAATCCATTTCTAGCTCTATTTTGCCAAGCTAAATAAAACTTATCTGCTATCTCTTTGAATTCAAATATTTTATCTTTATGCTCTTTTATTATTTTTAAAGCAGTTTTTAATTCAAAATCATCAACTTCACTTGCATAATTAGCTATCTCATCTTCATCTATAAACTCTTTTAGAAATTTATTTCTTTTTATTAAATCTCTTTCATTATTAAGGCAATAATATAAATCAATAGTTAAATTAAATATCTCATTTGGGTCTCTTATAGTTACAAATGGTTTTCTATCTTTTATCCTATTTGCTATAATAGATATTAAACTTGAATTTGTTCTTGATATATAAGCATTTGTTTCAATATCTTTATTTGGTTGAGTAATTGTATCTATTTTTATTTTCTCATTTTTAAAGTTTTTTAATAATATATTTGCATAACTTGCAATATAACCATTAAATCTAAAACTATAAGATAGATAAAGCTCTTTATCTACATCTATTTTATCTAAACTATTTTGACTTCCACGAAAAGAGTATATCTGTTGATGTTTATCACCTACATATATTCTTGTTTTTGCTTTTAAATATTTAAAAATACCTAAAGTTACACCGTTTGTATCTTGAGCTTCATCTAACATAATGATATCATATTTAGTTTGTGGTATATTATCTTCAGATATAAGTAGATAAAAATATTTTAGATAAAAGCTATGTGATGGAGTTAATTTATTTTCACTCATCTGGTCAAACATATCTTTAGCTGTTTTATGTTCAATATCTTCATCTTTAATAGACCTTGCAGTATTATTACAAAAATTTTCAAAAATTTTCAAAGCTGCAATAGCTTTAGAATAATTAATTCTAAATCTTTTTGATATATCTATAGCTCTATAGTTTATTAGTTTTGATAAATCTATATGTGAATGTTTTTTTATAGCTGCATAAGCTAAACCATGTGTAGTTTTGATTGTTGTATTTTGTGGGAAGATAGATATTGCTTCATTTTTTATACCAGTATTAAAAGCTAAATAAAGTATCTTTATTTTTGGAAAACTATCTGATATAAGTTTTAATGTTGTTGTTTTACCAGTCCCTGCAAATGCATTTATTTTGATATTTTCAAACTCTCTTATTGCGTCTAATATCTCTATTTGTTGTTGTGTAGGTTTCATATTTTCATTATAACTAAATAATTATTAAATTATTTTTATTAAGGATAAAGATGATAAAATAGTATAAAAAATACAAAAGGTTTATTTAGATGTTTTATATACTATTATTAGTTTTTTTTAATCTGTTTTTATATTCAAAAGAGTTAATAACACCAATACCTTTGGAGAATAATTATCATAAAGAAAAAGCGATATTAGGTAAAAAGCTTTTCTTTGATGTAAGATTAAGTTATGATAATACAATATCTTGTAGCTCTTGTCATATACTAAATGATGGTGGAGATGATAACTTACCTGTTTCTTTTGGAGTTAGTGGTAAAACAGGAGTTAGAAACTCCCCAACAGTTTTAAATTCAAAATATAATATAGTACAGTTTTGGGATGGTAGTGCTAGTAGTTTAAAAGAGCAAGCAAAAGGACCAATCCATAACCCTGTAGAGATGAATAGTAGTTTTGAACAAATAATTACAAAATTAAATAAAGATAAAAATTATAAGAATAGTTTTTCTACTATATATGAAGATGGTATAACAGGAGATAATATAGTAGATGCTATTAGTGAATTTGAAAAAACACTTACTACACCAAACTCAAGATTTGATAAATATTTAAGAGGTGATACTAATATATTAACAGAAGATGAAAAGAATGGATATCAACTTTTTAAAGACTATGGATGTATATCTTGCCATAATGGTGTTAATATAGGTGGTAATTTACTACAAAAAATAGGTATTATGAGAAATTATAAAACAAAAGATTTAGGTAGATTTACTATTACTAAAAATGAAAAAGATAAATTTTATTTTAAAGTACCAACTTTAAGAAATATAGAATTAACAGCACCATATCTGCATAATGGAGAAGTTAAAACATTAGAAGATGTAGTTAAGATTATGATAGATTATCAAATAGGTTATGAATTAGATGATAAAGAGCTTCAAAATATTATTAAGTTCTTAAAAACACTTACAGGAGATAATCCAAAAGAGATAGAGATTAATCAATGAAAAAAACAATAATAAGTGCATTTTTTATATCTATATTTATATTTGTATTAATATATAATATATA
>JAYELQ010000324.1:0-1420 GCA_034717655.1 Campylobacterota bacterium | reverse complement strand
TTTATATTATTAATTATTATGATAGTATTTTATTTTATATATGAATATAAATTAAGGTTTTCAAATCAAGAGTTATTAAAGTTCAAAAATGCAGTTGAGTATAGTGATAATATTGTACTTATTACAGATAATCAAGAGAATATAAAATATGTTAATAAATCATTTGTAAAATCTACAGGGTATTCAAAAGAGGAAGCTATAGGTAATAAGCCAAATATTTTAAAATCAAAAGAGCTATCAAAAGAGTTTTATAAAAATATGAAAGAGACTATCTATAGTGGTAAAATTTGGAGAGGAGAGTTTATAAATAGAAATAAATATCAACAATTAAGATATGAAAAAGCATCGATAACACCTATTTTAAATAAATATGGTGAGATAGAAGAGTTTATTGCTATGAAACTTGATGTTACTCAAGATAGAATAAATGAATTAAAATTAGTAGAAAACGAAAGAATGTTAATTCAACAATCAAAAATGGCAAGTATGGGGGAGATGATAGGAAATATTGCACATCAATGGAGACAGCCTTTATCTGTAATATCAACAATAGCTACAGGTTTTCAAATGAAAATAGAATTAGGTATGCCTATTGAAGAAGATGAAAAAATAGAAAATTTAAAAAAGATAGAGGAGACAATACAATATCTATCTCAAACTATTGATGATTTTAGAGACTTTTTTAAACCAGATAAAAATAAAACTACTTTTAACATAAAAGATGTTTATAAAAAAACTTTGAAATTAGTTAGTTCTAAATTAGTTTCATTAGATATAGTATTGGTAGAAGATTTAGAAGATATTGAGATAAATAATTTAGAAAATGAACTAATGCAAGTTATTATAAATATATTAAATAATGCAAGAGATATATTAGAGACGAAAAAAGAGCAAAAAAGATTAATATTTATAAATATATACAAAGATGAAAATGATGCAGTAATTGAGATTAAAGATAATGCAGGGGGTATCCCTGATGATATAATAGATAAAGTATTTGAGCCATATTTTACTACAAAGCATAAATCAAATGGTACAGGTATAGGTTTGTATATGAGTCACGAGATGATATTTAAGCATATGAATGGTATGTTATTTGTTGAAAATATAGAATATGATTATAAAGAAGTATCATATAAGGGTGCAAAGTTCTCAATTAAATTACCACTAAAAGATTTATAGATATGAATAGTAAAAAAAAAGGTGATATATATGAGTTAAAAGCTTGTGAATATCTTATCTCTATCGGTTTTGAGATAATAGAAACAAACTATTATGCAAGAAAGCTAGGTGAGATAGATATTATTTGTAAAAAAGATGATATTTACCATTTTGTAGAGGTGAAAAGTGGAGATGATTTTGAAGCTATTTATAATATAACACAAAATAAATTATATAAAATATATAGAAGTGTAGATTA
>JAYELQ010000323.1:0-4920 GCA_034717655.1 Campylobacterota bacterium | reverse complement strand
TATGATATTTACAAGAAAAGACAATATTAATAGCATTATACATTTGGAAAGATAAATAATACCTTAATTTTTCCGTTTATATCCCCATAGCTAAAGCAAGGGGCTTTACACTACTTCTTGGTAAAACATCTAATCCAATTTTTTGAAGAATAAGTTTTTTAATATTTTTTTCAATCTCTAAAAAATCATTTAATTCTTTTTTAAATAAAACAAAAATAATTAAATCTTCATCTTCTTGATTTTTATCTCTACTTCCAACAGCAACAACTTTATTTAATTCACAACCTTCAATTTCTAAACAAATATCTTCAATATCGTGTGGATAGTAGTTGATACCATTTTTTATAATTATATCTTTTGCTCTCCCTGTTATTATTAGTTTTCCATCTCTAATAAAACCTAAATCACCTGTATCAATCCAACCATCTTTTTTTAAAATTTTACTCGTAGCTTTTGAGTTATTATAATATCCACTTGTAACACTAACACTTTTTATCTCAACATGTCCAATAAAATCATCTTCTAAAATAATATCATTATATGTTGTTCGTATTTGCATATTAACTAAAGGACTCCCAACACAAACATAGCTTACACTTCCTATATCTGTTTTTAACTCTTTAATCTTTTCTCCAATATTAAGAGAATTTATATCTAAATTATATGTTTTTAAATTTTCATATGCTTTTGGAACAGTAACACCTAATGTAGCTTCTGCTAAACCATACACAGGATACATAGAGTTATCTTTTAAACCATAAGGAGATAAAGTTTTTAAAAACTCTTCACATAATGAACTAGAGATTGGTTCTGCACCATTAAAAATCAATCGAATATTTTCTAAATTCCATTTAGGAGTTTTTTTCAAAAATTTTAATAAATATCTGTATCCAAAATTAGGAGAGCATAGTAGTGTTGATTTATATTTAGTAGCTACATCAAACCAAAGTAATGGTCTTCTAATAAATGCATTTCTTTCAATTATAACTTGATTAACACCAAAAATTAGTGGAGTTATATGCCACCCCATTAAACCCATATCATGAGTTAAAGGTATCCAGCTTAAATAAGAGTCATCTTTTTTAATTTTAGCTGTTTCTAAAACACCATTGCAGTTTTCAATAATATTTTTATGAGTTAAAGTTACACCTTTTGGTTCACCTGTTGAACCTGATGAAAATTGAATAACAGCTAAATCATTTTCTTTACTATTAACTATTGTTCCATTCTCTAAAGTTATAAAATCGATATCTCTAATATCAATAGTTTTATCTTTAATTTCTAAAAACTCTTTTTCTAAATTGTGCTTTTTAGAAAAAATTTCTAATTTATTTATTATATCACTGTCAATAATTAAAAAAGCATCATCTAATAAATTATAAATATTAATTAATTTTTGTCTGTGTTCATCATTATTTCCCATAGAAACAGGTACATTAATAATTCCACTTTAAACCTTTAAAATTAAAAAAACTTAATAATTTTAATGAATTTATATATAAATCTTTATATGATAAAAATTCCTCTTTTGGATTGATAAAAGTTATACCCTTATCACTATTTTTTGACTTTAGTATTTCGAATAAATTATTAACCATAATGCCCCTAACAATATTTATATTTATAATTTTTAATATTATAACATAAAATATATTTATTTCTTATTATTTTAAATAACTTATCTCCTTCAGAAGTGATTGGCGAAACAAATCAAGTGGTTTTCTTATACTATAGTATGCCCATCTACCATCTCTTTCCACTTTTAGAAAACCTGCTTCTTTGAGTATTTTTAGATGTCTTGAGACTCTTGATTGTATCATATCAAAAGCATCCTCTATATCACATACACACACTTTACCATTTTGATTGATATAGTTTAGTATTTTTACTCTTGTTTCATCATTAACAGCACTAATTGTTTTTAAAAATATCTCCATTATGATAAAAGCTTTACTACCTCATCTACATTTAATAGTTTACCACTTGATTTTACAACACCATCTACAACAATTCCCGGTGTACTCATAACACCATACTCCATAATAGCAATAGGGTCTTCAACTTTATCTACACTATGAAATCCACCTATTTTAGTTAAAGCCTCTTTTGTATTTTTTTCTAATGCTGTACACTTTGCACAACCTATTCCTAATATCTCTATTTTCATTTTATACCCTTTTATTTTATTTATAATATTATATTAAATGTATATCCAACTAAAAGTATAGCAAAACCAACTATTGTAAAAAATATAGCGATAAGTTTAGTATGCAATATTCTTTTTAATATCATAGCTTCAGGTAATGATAAAGCAGTAACAGCCATCATAAAAGCTAAAGCAGAACCTAAAAGCATCCCTTTTTGAGTCAAAACCTCAACCAAAGGCATAACACCAGCTGCGTTACTATACATAGGTATCCCCATAAGTACAGCCATAGGTACAGTGTACCAAGCATCTCCACCTGCCCAATTAGCTATAAAATCAGCAGGGATATATCCGTGTATAAAAGCACCAACCCCTACACCTATAATAACATAGATATAAATTTTCTTAAATATATCTTTTGTATAATCCCAAGCATCAACTACTCTTTGTTTTATAGATAACTCTATTTTAATATCTTCTAATTCACCCTCTATTGGTTTTACAGGTATAAGTACATATTTCTCAATCCCTTTCATATTACCTATAATATAACCCCCAATAATAGCAACAAGTAAACCAAAACCTATATATATAGCTGTTACTTTCCAACCAAAAAGACCAAATAGCATAGCTATAGCTATCTCATTATTTAAAGGTGCTGATATTAAAAAGCTAAAAGTTATCCCTATAGGTATTCTAGCTTGCATAAAACCTAAAAAAAGTGGTATTGCACTACAACTACAAAAAGGGGTAATTATACCAAATAAAGATGCTAAAATATTCCCTATAAAAAGTGATTTATTTTGAAGATACACTCTCACTTTTTCAGTATTAAAATATGTTCTTAAAAAACTAACTGTAAATATAATAGTGATTAAAAGGATAAATATTTTAATAGTATCATACAAAAAAAAGTGAAGTGCATCACCAATATTTGTACCACCTTCAAATCCAAAAGTATCAAATACAACTTTTGAACTTAAACTATCTAACCAATCAAACATTATAACTCTAATGCCTCTTTTATTTTAGGGAGTAAAATATCTTCTATCTCTTTATAAGTTTTTTCATATTCAATATACTCTTTTCCACTAGGGTCTTCAAATCCTATATGGATTTTTGGAGCTGGTTTTGGAAACATAGGGCAAGTTTCATTTGCATGGTCACAAACTGTAACTATCAAATCAAACTCTTCCTCTATAATGCTATCTAACACTTTTGAGTGATATTCATCTCTCCAAATACCTTTTTGCTCTAAAAGTTTTTTTGCATCTGGATTTACTTTTCCACTTGCTTTTACACCACTACTTTTTGCTATTACTCCATCTAAGTTTGCATTTATTAAAGCTTCTGCCATTATACTTCTACAACTATTTCCTGTACATAATACTAATATCTTTTTCATACTAAACATTCCTTTTCATTTTTACATTTTATATATTTCACATAAACCAAACTAGCACAAAGTGCTCCTAATATTGTAGCAACTATATATAACCAAACGGTTTCAAGATTTCCTGAAACTAAAGCAGGGGCTATACTTCTTGCGGGATTCATACTAGCCATAGTAATAGGTCCTGCAAACATCGCTTCAAGTCCAACAGTAAGCCCAATAGCCAAACCTGCAAAACTTTTTATAGCTTTACCGTGAACAGCACTTCCACAAATAACTAACATCAAAATAAATGTTAAGATAAACTCCATAATAAATGCTTGCATTTGACTACCTCTTGGGATTGTACTTCCAAGATAAGCTAACTCACTCATAGATTTACCCTCTTCTAAAAATAGAAGTAATAATACCAAACAAGCCAAAATTGCTCCACTTATTTGAGCTACAATATATCCCAAAACATCTTTTTTATCAAACTCTTTTATAGATGCAAAAGCTATTGTAACAGCTGGATTCATATGAGCCCCACTTATATGTCCAAAAGTATAAATCAAAGCTACTACAACAAATCCCCAAGTTAAAGCGACACCAACATGACCCATAGAACCCGTAAGAGTTTCAATTATTATTGCTCCACAACCTGCGAATATAAGTATAAATGTTGCTATAAATTCAACTATATATTTTCTATTCATATAATTCTCCCCTTTTTTTAATTAATTTTAAAATATTATATCATAATTATATTAATATATCAAGATATATTGATATATTATTTAATAAAAGTTTTCTACTCTAAATGTTAGAATTATAAAAAACATTTTAAATAAGTAAGGGGGATATATGATTAAACTAATATTTATATCAATATTAATTATATTTACAGGTTGTGTTAAAAAAGAGGTAGTTTATTTTCAAAATCAAGATTCTAATAGTTATAATAGTAATAATTATAAAACTACTAAACCTAAAAATAGAATTATTAAAAAGAATATTACAAAAACTACTGATAAAAAAGTTAATAGTAGATGTGAAACAGAGATAACAGAAATTTTTAATAGTAAAGCAAGTGGTAAAATAACTATTTGTAAAGGTAAAATATTAACAGATGGTAAAAAAAGCAAAATTATTTATGTAAATAAATAAAACTGACAATTGATTAAAAAATAAACAATAATAAAAGTAAAAACTTAAATTATTTATGTCATAATTATACAAAAAAAAGGATTTAATTGTGCAAGAATTTATGCAAACATATATTGACATACTCCCCATAGCTAAAGCAAGGGGATTCTTCCCTTTCCTAAAGTGAGATGGATTTAGCTATCTACAAAACTAGGCTACAGAAGTAGCTCTTACAGTTTCTCCTGCTAGAGTTGAT